>JBJKPV010000184.1:0-4165 GCA_046706015.1 Allostellaceae bacterium
GCGCAGCCTTGCCTCGGTGCGCCGCCATCGCGAGCGCGAAAAGCAGCGCGCGCTGCAAATGCTCCAGGAGCAGACCAAGATCGTGCGCGAGGTGGTCGTGCCCGAGACCATCACCGTGCAGGAGCTCGCCAATCGCATGGCCGAGCGCGGCGGCGACGTGATCAAGGCGCTCATGAAGATGGGCGTGATGGCGACGATCAATCAGTCGATCGACGCCGATACCGCCGAGCTCGTCGTCACCGAGTTCGGCCACAAGATCAAGCGCGTCTCCGAAGCCGATGTCGAGATCGGCCTCAAGGGCGAGGAAGATGTGCCGGAAGAGCTCGAGCCGCGTCCGCCGGTCGTCACCGTGATGGGGCATGTCGATCACGGCAAGACCTCGCTTCTCGATGCGCTGCGGCAGACCGATGTCGCCGCCGGCGAGGCGGGCGGCATCACGCAGCATATCGGCGCCTATCAGGTCGCGTTGAAAGGCGGTCAGCGCATCACCTTCATCGACACGCCGGGCCATCAGGCCTTCACCGCCATGCGCGCCCGCGGCGCTAACATCACCGATATCGTCGTCCTGGTCGTCGCGGCCGATGACGGCATCAAGGAGCAGACGGTCGAGGCGATCCGCCACGCCAAGGCGGCGAATGCGCCGATCATCATCGCCATCAACAAGATCGACAGACCCGACGCCAATCCCGAGCGCGTCCGCCAGGAACTGCTCCAGCACGAGATCGTGGTCGAGAAGATGGGCGGCGACGTGCTCGACATCGAAGTCTCGGCGACGAAGAAGATCAACCTCGAGAAGCTCGAAGAAGCGATCCTTCTCCAGGCGGAGATCCTCGATCTTGAGGCGAACCCCAACCGACCCGCCGAAGGCAGCGTGATCGAAGCGCAGCTCGAGCGCGGCCGTGGCCCGGTGGCAACCGTGCTGATCAAGCGCGGCACGCTCAAGGTCGGCGACATCTTCGTCGCCGGCAGCGAATGGGGCCGGGTTCGCGCGCTGGTCGACGACCGCGGCATGACCATCACCGAGGCGGGACCGGCGATGCCGGTCGAGGTGCTGGGCCTGAACGGCACGCCGATGGCGGGTGACGATTTCATCGTTGCCGAGAACGAGGGCCAGGCGCGCGACATCGCGGCCTATCGCCAGCGCCGCCGCCGCGAGCAGCAGGCTGCGGCCGGTGCGCGCGGCACGCTCGAGCAGATGTTCGCCCAGGCGGCCGCCGGCGCCGCTAAAGAGTTCGCCGTGGTGGTGAAGTCAGACGTGCAGGGCTCGCTCGAGGCGATCACCGGATCGCTCGAGAAGCTCGGCACCGACGAGGTCACGGTACGCGTGCTGCACGCAGCCGTGGGCGGGATCAACGAAAGCGACGTCATCCTCGCCAAGGCCTCGAACGCCGTCATCATCGGCTTCAACGTGCGCGCCAACCCGCAGGCACGCGACATGGCGCGGCGCGACAGTGTCGAGATCCGCTACTACTCGATCATTTACGAGGTGATCGACGACATGAAGGCGGCCCTGACCGGCCTGCTGTCGCCGACCAAGCGCGAGCGCTTCCTCGGCAATGCCGAGATCCGCGACGTGTTCAACATCTCGAAGGTCGGGAAAGTGGCCGGTTGCATGGTGACCGAGGGCCTGGTCAAGCGCGGCGCCAAGGTGCGGTTGCTGCGCGACAACGTCGTGATCCACGAAGGCAGCCTCAAAACCCTGAAGCGCTTCAAGGATGAAGTCCGCGAAGTGCGCGAGGGCTTCGAGTGCGGCATGGCCTTCGAGAATTACGACAATATCGAAAAAGGCGACGTCATCGAGTGTTTCGAGGTCGAAGAGGTCGCGCGCGCGCTCTAGCGCTGCGCTGCGCAACGCGCGTGGCTCATGGCTGCGCGAGGTAGCTCGCCCATGGCATCGAGAAAGCCGCGCTCGCAGATTGCCGCCGGCCCCAGCCAGCGTCAGCTTCGCGTCGGCGAGGAAATGCGCCATGCGCTGGTGGAGATCTTCCGCCGCGGCGGGCTGCGCGATCCGGCGCTGCGCGACGTCAACCTCACCGTCACCGAAGTGCGCATGGGGCCGGATCTGAAGCACGCGACGGCGTTCGTTGCGCCCTTGGGTGGCGGCGACGCTACGGCGGCGCTGGAAGGGCTGCGGCGTGGCACCGGCTTTCTGCGCACCGCGCTGGCCCGCGCGGTCCGGTTGCGCGTGGCACCCAGCCTCGATTTCGAGCTCGATGACAGCTTCGACCGCGTCGGCCGCATCGAGGCGCTGCTGCGCCGGCCGGAGGTCGCGCGCGACCTCGACCAGGACGGGTCCGACGATGGCGCGTAAGCCGCGCGGCAGGCCGGTGCATGGCTGGCTCGTCCTCGACAAGCCGGCGGGCATGAGCTCGAGCCAGGCGGTCGGCGCGGCACGGCGCCTCCTCGACGCGGCAAAGGCGGGGCATGGCGGCACGCTCGACCCCCTCGCCACCGGCGTCCTGCCGATCGCTTTCGGCGAGGCGACCAAGACGGTCGCCTATGCCATGGCCGGCCGAAAGGCCTATCGCTTTACCTTGCGCTGGGGCGAGGCGCGCGACACCGACGATGCCGAGGGAGCCATCACGGCCACCAGCCCGGCGCGGCCGGAGCGCGACGCGATCGGCGCCGCCCTGCCCGGCTTCGAGGGCGTGATCGCGCAGCGCCCGCCGGCTTATTCGGCCCTAAAGGTGGCCGGCGAGCGGGCCTATCGCCTGGCTCGCAGCGGCGCCGCGCCCGCGCTCGAGCCCCGACCGGCTGAAATCTTTGCCCTGCGGCTCCTCGCCACGCCCGATGCGGACCATGCCGAATTCGAGGCCGAGGTCGGCAAGGGGGTCTATATTCGCGCTCTGGCGCGCGATTTGGGCCTCCACCTCGGCAGTTGCGCGCATATCACGGCGCTCAGGCGGCTGTCGGTCGGGCGGTTTACCCTGGAACGGGCGATTTCCCTGGATAAGCTGGCTGCTCTGGGGCATAGTGCGGCCACTTCCGAGCACCTGCTTCCGCTCGAGACCGCGCTGGACGACATCCCGGCGCTGGCCTTGACGGAGGACGAGGTCCGGGCCTTGCGTTGCGGCCGTGCCGTGACGCCGTTGCGCCCTTGGGATCGGGCGCGCATCGATGCATTCGCCGACGGCGCGACGATCCGTGCAACCAGCGAAGGAAAGCTGGTGGCACTGGTGGCCATCGAGGCAGGCCTGATCCGGCCCGTGCGGGTGATGAACTTCTAAGTAAGGAGATACCGATGTCGCTGTCGCTTGCGCGCAAGCAAGAGCTGGTCACCGCATATGGTCGCAAGGAGGGCGATACCGGATCGCCCGAGGTGCAGGTCGCGCTCCTGTCCGAGCGCATCGCCAAGCTGACCGAGCACTTGACGCTCCATAAGAAAGATTTCCACTCGCGCCGTGGCCTTCTCATGATGGTCGGCCAGCGCCGCAGCTTGCTCGATTATCTGAAGCACTGCGATGCCGGGCGTTACAACCAGTTGATCGAGCGCCTGGGACTCCGCCGCTGAAGCCCGGCCTCGCCAATTCCGTTTCACGGGGCGTTCGTGCCGCGACGACCGCGATGGTCGGCCGCGTTGCGCCCCTATGCCTTCCTGAAGAGAGCAGAGAGAAGAGAGAGAGAACGCAACCATGTTCGAGGTATTTAGAAAAGAGCTGATGTGGGGCGGCCGCCGCCTCGTCCTCGAGACCGGCAAGGTCGCAAGGCAAGCCGATGGCGCCGTGATGGCGACGTATGGCGAGACCACGGTGCTATGCACCGCTGTCGGGGCGAAAATGCCGAAGCCCGGACAAGATTTCTTTCCGCTGACCGTCAATTATCAAGAGAAGACCTTCGCTGCGGGCAAGATCCCGGGCGGCTTCTTCAAGCGCGAGGGCCGTCCCTCCGAAAAGGAGATTCTGACCTCGCGCCTCATCGATCGGCCGATCCGTCCTCTGTTCGCGTCGGGATTCCTGAACGAGACGCAGGTCGTCTGCACCGTGCTGAGCCACGATCTCGAGAATGATCCCGACATCGTCGCGCTGGTCGGGGCCTCGGCGGCCCAGACCATTTCGGGGATTCCGTTCCTCGGTCCGATCGCTGGCGCGCGGGTCGGCTATATCGACGGGCAATACGTGCTCAATCCGAAGCTCGACGAGATGCCCAACACCCAGCTCGATCTCGT
>JBJKPV010000185.1:0-2043 GCA_046706015.1 Allostellaceae bacterium
CAATCGGCGCGACGCTTTCAAGACAAGGGCCTCGAACCGGCACCACTCCTGGCCGAGCTCGCGGGCCAGGGCAAGAGCTTCAGCGATTGGCCGCGCGAGGCGTAGACCTCAGGACGTGACCTCGTTAGCGATCGGTACCAGGGTCTCGCCATAGCCGGCTTCGAGCGGGATTTCCCACATCGCGCCCTTGGGCGTGTCGCGATATTCCGGACACACGGTGACGATCTTGTCGAGCCGCGCCGCGGCAAAAGCGGCCTCGCGGTCGCGGCTGCGCGCCAGCTTCAAGAGGTTGAAGCGCGTCGCGAAGATCAACTTGACGCGCTTGGCGGCGCCGTCGGAAGCGGCCTTGGCCGGCTCGACCCAGATCGAATCGACCGCCTCGTTGCCGTCATGGACGGCTTCTTGCGCGGCGGGCGCGGGTGCCAGATAGAAATAGGTGTCGAACCGCCGCGGGCGCGGCTTGGGCGTGATCCAATGCGCGAAAGGCACGAGGAGATCCGTTGCGAGCTCGAGCCCGCCCTCGATGACGAGCGCGGTGAAATCGGGCGCGCGCCCGAGCCTTTGCGTCAAACGCGCGACGATCGCGCCGAGCTGCGCCGCGCTCAACAAATCTTCATCGCCGGCGGCGCGCGCCAAGAGGATGCCGGCCTCCTCGAAAGTCTCGCGAATGGCGCAGACGCGCAGCGCCATAGCCGACGCAGTTTCGCCCGGCACCGCGCGGCACTGCGCGAGCAGGTCGGGCGCCCCATCCTCAGGATCGAGCCTGCCGCCGGGAAAGACCAGCGCGCCACCGGCAAAGACCGCCTCGGCATGGCGCTCGATCATCAGCACCTCGATTGACGGCGCGCGATCGCGCAGCAGCAGCAAGGTGGCGGAGAGCGGAATGGTCTCGCTCATGGCGTGCCGCGATAGGCGATGCGCCAAATCGTGTCCGAGCCATCGTCGCTCAAGAGCAGCGCGCCGTCCTCGGCAACCGCGACGCCGACCGGCCGGCCCCAGGCGTTTCCGCCGGCGCCGACAAAGCCGGTGGCGAAATCCTCATAGGCGCCGGTCGCGTGGCCGTCATGCATCACGACGCGAATGAGCTTGTAACCCGTGGGGCTGCTGCGATTCCACGAGCCGTGCAGCGCGACGAAGAGGTCGTTGCGGTATTGGGCCGGAAATTGTTGGCCGGTATAAAAGGCGATGCCGAGCGGTGCCGAATGCGCCTGGATCAGCACGTCGGGCACCACGACTTCTTTGTCAGGCACGGGCGGCGTGCCGGCGACGCGCGGATCGGGATGGCCACCGATATAGAAGAACGGCCAGCCATAAAAGCCGCCTTCTCGCACATGGGTCACATAATCGGGCGGCAGATCGTCGCCGAGCCGGTCGCGCTCGTTGACCGAGGTCCAGAGCGTGCCGTCGACGGGGTTGAAGGCCAAGGTCACGGGATTGCGCAAGCCCGACGCGTAGACGCGGCGGTTTTTTCCGTCGGCGTCGTATTCGAGAATATCCGCGCGCAAGCGTTCGGCCTCGAGCCCGTTCTCGGCGATGTTGGAGCTCGACCCCACCGCCACGAGCATGTGTCGCGCATCGGGGGTGAAGAGAATGTCGCGCGTCCAATGAACCGGGCCCGGAAGGCCGCTGACGATCGTCTCCGCGGGTCCGCGCGCCCGGTTGTCGCCGACGCGATAGGGAAAGCGCACGATCTGCCGCATCGAGGCGATATAGACGAAATGCGGATCGGGACCAGG
Source organism: Allostellaceae bacterium (assembly GCA_046706015.1). Taxonomy (GTDB): domain Bacteria; phylum Pseudomonadota; class Alphaproteobacteria; order ATCC43930; family CGMCC-115725; genus CAIKMD01. Next base: position 1,737 of record JBJKPV010000185.1, read on the forward strand.
CGGGTAAAAAGCGATGCCGTAAGGGCGCTCCGCGACATTGGCGAAGACCCAATCGCTCGCGGCCTTGGTGGCGCCGGCCGGCGCGCGCAAGACATGGATGCGTGCAGCCCCGCTCTCGGCGACGAAAATGTCGCCATTGGGCGCGATCTTCATCTGGCGCGGCGCGTCGAATCCAGTGGCGAAAGCCGAGACCGAAAACCCCGGCGGGACTTGCGGCGTTTGATCGCGCGGCGCGGGCGCGCGGCCGGGTGACGCTGACGGCGACGCTTTGGCATAGGGCGCGGGCAGGTCCGCCACGGTGATCATG
>JBJKPV010000186.1:0-1706 GCA_046706015.1 Allostellaceae bacterium
CTTTGGACCGCCTCGGTCGCGATCGCCGGATCCCCAAGGCGCCCAACCGCGATCACCGGCACTTTGACGACAGATTTCACGCCGGCGGCGTAATCGAGAAACGTCGCATCGGGCAGCGCCATGGGCGGGATCTGACGCGCGGCCGAGGGCAGCGAGCGGTAATGTCCGGCCGCGATATGGAGCGCGTCGGCCCCCGCCTCCGCCGCCCAAATCGCGACCTGCCGGCCTTCCGACCACGGCATGCCTTCGGGGAAATAATCCTCGACCGAAAGGCGAAAGACGACGCCCATGCCCGGCACCGCCGTTTTCACCGCGCGCAGCACTTCGAGCCCGAAGCGTGCGCGGTTCGCGAGCGAGCCGCCATACTCGTCGGTGCGTCGGTTCTCGAACGGGGTCAGGAACTGCGAGATGAGATAGCCATGCGCGGCATGGATCTCGACGCAATCGAAGCCCGCACGCTGCGCCCGCGCCGCGGCATTGGCGAAGGCCGCGACGCAAGCATCGATGCGCTTCTTGGTCATCGCCTCCGGCACGATCGTTTCGAAGGTGGTCTCGAAGACCGGATGCGGGATGGAAGAGGGAGCGACCGGCGTTTCGCCGCAGATATCGCGGCGCGTATGGCCGCCGCCATGGCCGAGCTGAATCGAGGCTTTGGCGCCGCCCTCGTGGATCGCCCACACCAAACGCTGCAGCCCCGGCAGAAAGCGATCATCGTAGATGCCGAGCTCGCGGCGGCGATGGCGACCGGCGCGTTCCGGCGACGCCATCTCGACCGTGATGAGTCCGGTGCCGCCACGAACCCGCGCCATGTAATAGGCGAGCGTGTCGTCGGTGACGAACCCCTCCTCGTCGGCGCCGCGCGTCGTCATCGGCGGCATGACGATCCGGTTCTTCACCTCGACCGGTCCGATGCGCGCGGGCGTGAGAAGAATGCTCAACGCCGAATCCCGTGGTTGGAAGGGTCCTCCCGCCGTGGCGGCGCGCGTCGCCGCCCGGACCGGCAGCCGGCTTAGAGCGCGGCCAGCTTCGGCATCACCTCTTTGGCGAAAAGCCGCTGCGAGCGCAAGGCGTTCTCAAGGCTCATATTGCCGAAGAACATGGCGCAGTTCATGTGATTGACGCCGAGCGCCTTGACCTGCCGCTCGATCTCGGCGCGCACCGTGTCCGGCGCGCCGGCGATGATGGTGCCGGCTTTGGATGCCGCCTCGAACCCGCCGACGATGTGCTGCGTGTAGTTGACGCTGGTGACATTGCGCTTCAACAGCCAGGTGATCTTGTCGTGATGCTGCTCATGCGCCGGCCCGGCGATCTTGCGTGCGTCTTCGTCGGTATCGGCGACCACGACCTGGCGGTTGACGCCGATGACGACACCGCCCGGGAACTCGGGCTTCGGGTGCGCGGGCGTGCCGCGCTTGGCATAAGCGTCCTTGAACGCGTCGATGTTCTTCTTCGCCGTCTCGAGCGAGCCGAGCGTGCCGAAATGAAGCCCGCGCTCGCCCGCCCAGCGCGAACCGAACTCGGCCGAAGACGCATACCACACCGGCGGATAGGGCTTTTGCAGCGGCTTCAGCGCCATCGGAACCTTGCTGTAGCTGAAGAACGGCCCCGAATGATTGAGCTCGTCGGAGGTGAGCCCTTTCAGGATGCAGTCATAGGCATCGAGGAAGATCTCGCGCGACTGATCGTGATTGACCTTGTGGAAATTG
>JBJKPV010000187.1:0-3943 GCA_046706015.1 Allostellaceae bacterium
ACCCCCACCCGAGCCGCGCGCCAAGCCCCGCGGCGAGGACATGCGCAGCAAATTGCTCGAGGCCGCGATCGACGTCTTTGCCAAGAACGGTTTCGACGGTGCCTCGACCCGCATGCTGGCCCAGGCGGCCGGCGCGAATTTGCAGGCGATTCCCTATTACTTCGGCGGCAAGGAGGGCCTCTACCTCGCCGTCGCCGATTACGTCGGCCAGCGCATCCGCGAGCATGTCGGCCCGGTTGCCGCGCGCGTCGGTGCCAGGCTGGCGGCGCAAGACCCGGCCAAGGGCGGCACGCCGCTTGCGCCCGCGGAAGCGGCATCGCTCCTCATCGAGATGCTGCAAGCCGCCTCGCGGCTGATGTTGAGCGCCGACTGCGCCCATTGGGCCCGTTTCATTCTCAGCGAACAGATGGAGCCAACCGAGGCGTTCGAGCGCATCTACGAGCAGGTCATGTCGCCGCTGCTCGGAACCGCGCGCCAGCTCGTCGGCCCGCTCTTGGGCGAGAAGCCCGACAGCGAAATCGTCGGCGTGCGCACGCTCGCGCTGCTCGGCCAGGTCTTGATCTTTCGCGTCGCCCATGCCGCGGCGGTCCGCCAACTCGGCTGGAACGAGGTCGGCGCGCACGAATTCGCCCTCATCGACGACATGATCCGCCGCAGCGTCGCGGCGATTGCCGCGCAGCGCGGCGCGGAGGCCAAACCATGAAAAAGCGCATTCCCATCGCTGTCGCAGTCATCCTTGTCGCCGGCGGCATTGCCGCCTGGGCGCTCGATCTGCCGGCGCGCTTCGGCTGGGAAGCGGCAACGCCGACCGCGCTCACGCTTTACGGCAATGTCGACATTCGCCAAGTGGAGCTCGGCTTTCGCGTCTCCGGCCGCATCGCCGCGATGAAATTCGAGGAAGGCGAGAGCGTCACCGCCGGGACGGTGCTGGCCACACTCGATTCGCAGCCCTATCAGGACAAGGTCCAGGCCGCTCAGGCGCAATGCGCCGAAGCAAAAGCCACGCTCGATAAGGCGATCGCCGGCCCGCGCCCGGCCGAGATCGCGCAGGCCCGCGCCAATTTCGCCGAACAGCAAAGCAATCTCGCCAATGCGCAGCGCAGCTTCGAGCGCGCGCATCGCCTGCGCCCCAGCGGCGTCATCTCGCAAGCGGCGCTCGACGACGCGAGCACCGCGCTCGGCATGACGAAGGCGCGCGCCGATGCGGCGCAGGAAGCGCTCGCCCTGCTCGAGGAAGGTACGCGGCCCGAGGATATCGCCGCCGCGCGCGCCGCCGCCGCTCTTGCCAAGGCCAATCTCGCCGCCACCGACACCGATCTCGGCGACACGAAATTGGTCGCGCCCCAGGATGGCGTGATCCTGTCGCGCGTGCGCGAGCCCGGCGCGATCGTGGGGCCGAGCGACACGGTCTATGTGCTCTCGCTGACGCGGCCGGTCTGGATCCGCGCCTATATCGCCGAGCCGCAATTGGGCCGCATCCATCCCGGCATGCAGGTGACGGTGACGACCGACAGCGCGCCTGGGCATGTCTATCACGCGCATGTCGGCTTCATCTCGCCGGTCGCGGAGTTCACGCCGAAATCGGTCGAGACGCCCGAGCTCAGGACCGATTTGGTCTATCGCATCCGCGTCATCGTCGACGACGCCGACCAGGGCCTGCGTCAGGGGATGCCGGTCACCTTGCATGTGCCGCTGGCCGCGGCGCAGAAGGTGAGCTGAACGCCATGGCGCCGAACCTCGTCGAATTCGCGGGGCTGACGAAGCGCTTTGGCGCGGGGTCGCCGGCGCTCGATCACGTCTCGGGCGCGATTGGCGGCGGCGCGATCACCGGGTTGGTCGGCCCGGATGGCGCGGGCAAGACCACGCTCATCCGCCTCATGACCGGCCTCGTCCTGCCCGACGAAGGCAAGCTCCAAGTGCTGGGCTATGACACCGCGACCGATCCGGCGCCGATCCAAGCCGCGATCGGCTACATGCCGCAGCGCTTCGGTCTTTATGAGGATCTGAGCGTCGAGGAGAATCTGACGCTCTATGCCGAGCTGCGCGGCCTGCCCGATGCCGAGCGCAAAGCGGCTTTCGATGAGCTGCTCTCCTTCACCGATCTGCGCCGCTTTACCAAGCGCCTCGCGGGCAAGCTCTCCGGCGGGATGAAGCAGAAGCTCGGTCTCGCCTGCGCGCTGTTGAAGAAGCCGCGGCTGCTCCTGCTCGACGAGCCCAGTGTCGGCGTCGATCCGATTTCGCGGCGCGAGCTGTGGCGCATGGTGGAAGACCTCACCAAGGAAGGCATCGCGGTGGTCTGGTCGACCGCCTACTTGGAAGAGGCCGAGGCTTGCGACCGCGTGCTGTTGCTCAATGAGGGCAAGCTGCTCTTCGACGGCGCGCCCAAGGATCTGACGCGCCGCGTCGAGGGCCGGGTTTATCGGCTCACCGGCGTCGCGGGCAGGCGCCGGAAGCTGCTTGCCGCGGCGCTTGCCGAGCCCGGCATCATCGACGGCGTGATCCAGGGCGAGGCGCTGCGCCTCGTCACCGCTGCGGACGCGAAGAAGCCGCCTGCGGCGCCCGCCAATGCCGGCGGCCAGGTGCAGATCAGCGCGGTCGCGCCGCGCTTCGAGGATGCGTTCGTCGATATTCTCGGCGGCGGGCCGGGCGGGCGCTCGCTTTTGGCCGAGGCGATGCCGGCGTTGGCGCCGCAGCCCAAGCCCGTGATCGAAGCCAAAGGCCTGACTAAGCGCTTCGGCGATTTCACCGCCGCCGACAGCATCACCTTCGACATTCCGCGCGGCGAGATCTTCGGGCTCTTGGGCCCCAACGGTGCCGGCAAATCCACCACTTTCAAGATGCTGTGCGGCCTCTTGAAGCCTTCGGCGGGCGAGGGCCGCGTCGCCGGCTTCGACCTTCGCCGCGACACCGCCGCGGCGCGCGGAAGGCTCGGCTATATGGCGCAGAAATTCTCGCTCTATGGCGATCTGAGCGTGGCGCAAAACCTGGAATTCTTCGCCGGGGTCTACGGGCTCTCGGGCGCGCGCAAGCGCAAGCAGATCGCGCTCATGACCGAGATCTTCGATTTGGGGCGCGAATTGAGCCACGCCGCGCGCGATCTCGCGCTCGGCTTCAAGCAGCGCCTGGCGCTTGCCTGCTCGGTGATGCACGAGCCCGAGGCGCTTTTCCTCGACGAGCCGACCTCGGGCGTCGATCCGATCACACGGCGCGAATTCTGGACCCATATCAACGGCCTGGTCGAAAAGGGCGTGACCATCCTCGTCACCACGCATTTCATGGACGAGGCCGAATATTGCGACCGCATCTCGCTGATCTATCGCGGCCGCTCGATCGCGCTGGGCTCGCCCGATGCGCTGAAAGCCCGCGTCGCGACCAAGTCGCGGCCCGATCCGACCATGGAGGACGCCTTCGTCGCGCTCATCGAGCAAATGGAGCAGAAGGACGAAGCCGCATGAGTGCGATCGCCACCGATCTCGTCACGACGGCCGCCTCGCGCCGCGCGCGGCTCCGCCGGTTCCTCGCGCTGGTGCGCAAGGAGACCTATCAGATCTTGCGCGATCCGAGCAGCATCCTGATCGCCTTGGTCCTGCCGCTCATCCTGCTCTTTCTCTTCGGGTACGCCGTCTCGCTCGACGCGACCCGCACCAAGATCGGCCTCGTCATCGAGACGCCGACGCCGGCCGCGCGCAGCCTCGCCGCGAGCTTCGAGGCCTCGCGCTATTTCGACGTGACCCTGGGGACCGACCGGCGGCAATTCACCGACGATCTCATCCGTGGCAAGATCAAGGGCATCGTCGTCATCCCCTCGACCTTCGCCGCCGACCGGCTGCGCCGCGGCGATACGTCTTCGGTCCAGGTGATCGTCGACGGCTCCGATCCCAACACCGCGAGCTTCGTCCAAAACGATGCGCAAGGCGTGCTCGCCAGCTGGGCCGCGATCGAC
>JBJKPV010000188.1:0-4739 GCA_046706015.1 Allostellaceae bacterium
AGGCGCCCGCCCTCCTCGGGCGTCTGCGGCGGCTCGGCGAAACCTTGCATGGCGCGCGAGCCTGTGCTCAGCCGCCGGCGGCGAGCTCGGCCTTCACCTGCGTCAGCAGGCGCTCGGCCTCGCTGCCCTGGATCTTCGCGATGTCGTCCTGGTATTTCAGCAGCACGCCGAGCGTGTCGTTGATCGCTTCGGGCGTGAGCGCCAAGACGTCGAGCTGGGTCAAGGCGTGCGCCCAATCGATCGTCTCGGCGACGCCGGGCAGCTTGAAGAGATCCTGGGTCTTGCGCAGCTTCTGCACGAAGCCGACGACCTCGCGCGTCAATCCCGCGGCGGCCTCGGGGGCTTTGAGCTTCAAAATCTCGATCTCGCGCTCGGCGCTCGGATAGTCGATCCAATAGTAGAAGCAGCGCCGCTTCAGCGCGTCATGGATCTCGCGCGTGCGGTTGGAGGTGATGATCACGATCGGCGGATGGTCCGCCTTGATCGAGCCCATTTCGGGAATGGTGATCTGGTAGTCGGACAACACTTCGAGCAGGAAGGCCTCGAAGGGCTCGTCGGTGCGGTCGAGCTCGTCGATCAGCAGGACGGGCGGGCCGTCGACGCTCGGCTCCAGCGCCTGGAGCAGCGGGCGCTTGATGAGGAAGCGGTCGGTGAAGATCTCCTCCTCGACCGTATCCTTGCTCTCGGCGCCGCCTTCGGCGAGGCGGATCTCGATCATCTGGCGCGGGTAGTTCCACTCATAGACCGCCGAAGCGACGTCGAGCCCCTCATAGCACTGGAGCCGGATGAGGCGTCGTCCGAGCGTCTCGGCCAAGACCTTGGCGATCTCGGTCTTGCCGACGCCGGCCTCGCCCTCGAGAAAGAGCGGGCGGTTGAGCGTCAGCGCCAGATAGATCGCGGTCGCGAGGCTGCGATCCGAGACGTATTTGCCGCGGCCCAAGAGGGCAAGTGTATCGCTGACCGAGTGGGGCGAGGAGACCATGGGAACTCGACAATTGCGGGGGCGGGAAGGGATGTTTTAGAGGAAAGCGCCTTGTCCTCCAAGCCCTGGGGCGATCGCGTTGGCGCGCTTCCGCCGCATCGCAGCATCGCGCCGGCCCCGGTGAAATCGCCGGTTCGGCGTGCTAGCGTGGCGACAGGGTCACGAACACAAACCGGGTGGGGCGGAAAGCGCAACATGACAAAGATCGATTTCGCGTTATGGGATGCGGTCGGCGGCTATTCTTCGAAAGACGAGGCGATGGCCGACGTCTATGACGAGCATATCGCGCTCGCGCAGGAGCTGGACGCGGCGGGCTGGCATTCCTACTTCGTCATCGAGCATCAGAACTCGCCGATCGGGCGCATCACCGCGCCGAGTGTCTATCTGACCGCAGTCGCCCGCGCGACCAGCAAGCTGCGCATCGGCACGATGATGTGGTCGCTGCCCTTCCACCACCCGCTGCGGCTTGCCCAGGATGTCGCGATGCTCGATCAGCTGTCGCGCGGCCGGGTCGAGTTCGGCACCGGCATCGGCGTGCATGAGCACGAATTCATCCGCTGGGGCATGGATTTCTATCAGCGCGCGGCGATCTCGACCGAAATCATGCAAATCGTGAAGATGGCCTGGACGCAGAACGAAGTCACCTTCAACGGCAAATATTTCCATTTCGACGAGGCGCTGCCGCAGCCCAAGCCCTATCAAAAGCCCCATCCGCCAATCTGGTCGGCGGTGCACAGCGATGCCGCCGTCGAATTCGCCGCGCGCAACAATTACCACGTCGCGCAAAATCTCGACACGGACGAGGTCATCGCGCGGAAATTCGATCTCTATCGCAAGATTTGGCGCGAGTGCAATCATCCCGGACCGATGCCGCGCATCTTCCTGCAGCGTCAGGTCCACGTCGCCGAGACCGACGAGAAGGCGCATGCCGAGGCGCGGCAATATCTCGCGGCGCGCGAAGGCGGCGCCGTGCCGGTGGGCGGCGGGCCGCTCGAGAAGACCCGCATCGGCTGGGGCACGCATGCGCGCGGCATGGGGCGCGACAGCGAGCGGCCCGACGACAAGGCGCGCGGCGAGACCATCGCCAAATCGGCGCGGAACTATGAGTTCAGCCTCGAGAACGGGCTCGCGATCGTCGGCAGCCCCGAGACCGTGATCCGCACCTTGACGGAGAGCAAGAAACGGATCGGCTACGACATCATGTGCACCAATCACGAGATCGGCCTGATGCCGAAGGAATTGGTGCGCAACTCGATCCGCCTCATGGGCAAGGAGGTCGTGCCTGCGTTCAAGTGATCGGGGTCCGCGCGTCCCGATCCTTCGCCGCGCAAATGCCATAAAGGGCGGGCAAGGCTGAGCGCATGGGATTCCTTCTGCGCTGGCTCTCGCATGGGATTGGCCTGGCGCTCGCCTTGCTTTTTGGCGTGCTCGCGATGCAGGCCCCGGCCTTCACGCACGAATACGCTGCCGGGCTGCGCCAGGCCGCCGCCGAACTGCATCGCGACATCGACGAGCGCGAGAACGCCGCGCGACACTACTATGACCTCGCCGCCCTGTCGGGCGACGCGCTGGTCGCGGCGCTGGCGACGCATGAGCCATCGAACGCCGCGAGCCTGTCGCGGTCGATCGCGCGGGCCCGGCACATCGACGCGGCCTCTGCCGCCATCGACGCGAGCGGCGCGCTGCTTCAGCCGCTGGTCGCCCTCGAAACGACGCTGCGCGATCCCGAGGGCAGCAATGCCGAGATCTGGAAGCGCGCGCTGAGCGACTATGCGCTCCAGCTCGATTTCAGCGCGGCAGCGGCGATCTATGGCTTTGCCGGGCTGATGATCGGCGCGCTCCTTGCCGAGTTGCTGCGCGCCACGCTCCATCGCGCGCGGCGCCACGCGATGGCGCGGGCGCCGCGCTGACGGGCAGGACGCCGCGCCGCGGCCTACTTCACGAACTCATTGGTGAAGATCTTGTCGTAGGAGGGAAGCTTCTCGCTTGCCTTCATCAGCCCCGCCTCGACATTGAGATCGTCCGCCGCCGAGAGTTCTTGCGCGTCGAGCACAGGCGGCGAGGGGGTCGATTCGACCGTGTGCTTGTAAGCCTCGGCGAGGACTTCCGCGTTTTTGACGTTGAGGCGCTTGCCCAGCATCGCCATCGCCTCCTTCGGGTGCTCGTGCATGAAGGCGTTGGCCAGGACCATGGCGTGGCCCATCTTGACGCAAAGCGGGCGGTTGTCGATGCAGAGCTGGCGCCGCGTCATCAGCACGTTGGCCGCGACATGGGCGAGGGAGGGCGGATCGACCTTGCCGGTGGTGCCGTCGGCGATGATGACGCCGAGACCGTCATGGACTGCCTGCTCGATCACCGGAGGGCCGCTCGATATACGGTCGTTCGCGTTGCGCTCGAGCGCACCGATCTGCTCGGGCGGCGTGACGCCGGCCACGACCAGGTCGCGCTCCGCATCGAGCCCGCCCGCCCGCGCGATGAGCTTCAGATAAGCATGCGGAATGGCGTTGATCGCGCCGACCCCGATGCGGAGCCCCTTGAGGATTTTCGCGCGCTCGGCGAGCGGCGCATTCGGATCGAAGTGGCGCTGCTCGGCGATCTTCTTGTTCAGAACGATCCAGAAGCCGGTGCGGTCGAAGGTGTTGGCGATGCCGATCACCGGCTGGCCGCGCGCGGCGGCGCGGGTCAAGGTGACGCCCGACGAGAAGGAGAAATCGATCGAGCCGGCGATCACCGCATTGGCCGAGCCGATTCCCTGAATGACTTGCTCCCGGACCTCGAGCCCTTGGCTTTTGAAGATCCCGGCATCCTGCGCGATATAAGCGGTCGAGAAGATGAAGGCGCGGGCGGGAAGGGCGAGGGTGGTTTTCTCCGTCTGCGCATGGGCGGGCGCAAGGACGGCCGTGAGCGCAAGTATGAAGATTGTGGTGGCAATACGGACGCGCAGCATGTTCCCTCCGTTGATTTGTCCGCGCTTTTTCCAAGAGCGCGCGGGGCGCGCAGCATGCCTGGATTTCCGCACGCAGACAAGATTCGCCAGCGGCACAAACGAAGAGGGCGTCTCGGTTGAGACGCCCTCGCCCTAAACCGGGGTGTCGGACAGGTCTTAACCGGCGGCCGCCACAGCGCGCCGCGCCATCACGCCGACCAGATGCGCGCGGTATTCGGCGCTGGCGTGGATGTCGGAATTGAGGTTGTCCTGCTTCTGCGCGACGCTCTTGATCGCGTCGGCGCTGAAGGATTTGGCGAGCGCCGTCTCCATGTCCTTCTGGCGGAAGACAACTGGGCCCGCGCCGGTGACGGCGACGCGGACATTGCCGCCGGTCTTGGCCACGAACACGCCGACGATCGCATAGCGCGACGCCGGGTTCGGGAATTTCATGTAAGCGGCCTTCTCGGGGATCGGATAGGAGAAGCCGGTGATGATCTCGCCATCCGCGAGCGCGGTCTCGAACATGCCCTTGAATAAGTCATCCGCCGCGATCTTGCGCATGTTGGTGATGACGGTGGCGTTCAAGGCGAGCACGGCTGCGGGGTAGTCCGCCGCCGGATCGTTGTTGGCGACCGAGCCGCCCATGGTGCCGCGGTTCCGCACCGCCGGATCGCCGATATGCGAGGCAAGATAGGCGAGCGCCGGGATCGCGCTCTTCACCACGTCGGAATTGGCGACGTCGAAATGCCGGGTCATCGCGCCGACGACGATGGCGTTGCCTTCCTTCTTGATGCCTTTCAGATCGGCGATCTTGCCGAGATCGACGAT
>JBJKPV010000189.1:0-8525 GCA_046706015.1 Allostellaceae bacterium
ACACGACTTCTAACAAGCCACAGGCATTCTAGACGGCAGGTGAACGAAAATGTTATTGCGCCGCATTGCGATAGAGAACGTCAGAAGCTTTTTGGATCGTGCTGAACTCCGCATCGACGGAACAATCTCGATTATTATCGGCCCAAATGGTGGTGGTAAGACCAACCTACTCGACGCGGTGGTGACGATGCTTCGTCGACACCTCTTGGCGTCAATGTACCCCGTTCACGTTCCCACGCCCACCCAAAATGAACGTTATGAGTTTCGCCAGAATGATGTTCTGAACCAAATGGTGCTCGAACGCCATAGCCGAGGGACGGAAATGCAACAGTCGATCGAGCTCGAAATCGAGATCACCCGACCCGATCTAGAAAATATGAGCATGATGAAAGCGAGCGCTTCGGAGTTGGTTCGGAAAGTCGCTGGAAAATATATAAACTTACGGCTTGACCAAGCTTCTGGCTGGAATCTTCAAGATTTGAAGCCTGGTGAGCGCGTCACGTATCGTCTAGATGAACATGCACGAGTCACGCACGAGAGCGGCGCATCAGGCGACGCGTTTTTGCAGTACCTTCGTCTCTACGAAATGGATAACCAGATTCGCGGTGAACTTGGAGCGGCACCCCTCACGTTGCCGATGATCTATCTGCCGGTTAATCGGTCCAACTCAACGTTTCAATCGAGAGTTCAACTTGCGAGCTACAACGACGCAGAGCAAAAGCGCCAGATCGATGCAATCCACTCTCGCAGCAATGCTTCGGTATTTCAGCTGGCGATTGGGCGGCTAGCCCAGAAATATCGTTTGACGTTAGAGCAGGACAAAGGGAACGCAGCCCTGGAGTTTAGAGCCGAAGAAAATCTGAAGGAACTCACGCGCCTTTTGCGGGAAATGGGATATGAATGGGAACTTGCTACCGTTAGTGCGCTCAGAAACGAATATGACGTCAAATTGCGAAAGCAGGGGTCGGAATTCTTGCTAGGAGCGGCATCTTCCGGCGAGCGCGAGCTGTTTACATACCTGTTCGCGATCTTTGGGCTCAACATACGTGATGCCCTCATCATCATCGACGAACCGGAATTGCATCTGCACCCGAAATGGCAAAAGGCGCTGCTCTCCCTGTTTGAGAGGCTGCAGTCGACAACAGGAAATCAATTTGTAATGGCAACTCATTCACCAACGTTCGTTTCGCCAGACTCTGTGCAGTATGTTTCACGAGTGTATAGCCGTGAGCAACGAAGCCACATTGTCCGGCTAGATCCCACGGCACTTCCCGATGTACGGCAACTGCTTAACATTGTGAATAGCCAGAATAACGAGCGAATTTTTTTTGCAGATATCCTGGTACTGGTCGAGGGACTGTCAGACAGAGTTTTCTTCGAAGCAGTGCTTGACGTTCGTGGTAGAGAGCGAGCAGGAAACGCGATTCTGGAAGTCGTTAGTGTAGGTGGAAAGGGCTTCTTTGCGGCATATCAAAAGCTCCTTAGGGCATGCCAAGTTAAATGTTTTGTGATTGCCGATCTCGATTATGTCGAACAGATTGGAGACGCTCGCGTAAAAGCGCTATTCCAACTCGATAATCGAGAGATTAAGAAGGATGTCGTTGACAACATCAAAAGCGTCGATGGGGCAACGCTCGTCGCTCGGATTGAAGAAGCGATAAAGAGTGGGTCGTGGCGTGACGCGGAAGCGACGTGGGCTTACATAAAAGCGCACCGCCAAATGCTCAAACCGAACCTCAGTGCTGAGGAAGCAGATATTCTGGAATGCTTTATTTCGGCGCAGCGTGGCGAAGGCGTTTATGTATTGCGTCGAGGTGCGCTCGAATCCTATTTGCCCGAAGGATATCGTTCCAAGGATATGGCAAAGCTAATTGATCTCGTAAAAAGAGAAGGCTTTTGGGATGCATTGGATCTGGATGCCCAGCGAGAAATTGGGGATATAGTTGACGAGCTACTTAGGGCGCCAGTGTGATCGCGCTGGGCGACGCTGGTGAATGTGCTTCGCTTACCTCGATCTTTTCGTGGCTTCGAGCATGCTCCTCGATGTTACCGCGCCGATCGCGAGCCTTGTCGATCGTTGCCTCAACCGTTTCCTTACCGAATATGCGTTCGCGCTCGCCGATGAAGACGCTTTGTAGATGATTGATTCCGGCCAGTGAATTGGTGAGCCCGGCGGGGATCGAACCCGCGACCTCTCGATTAAGCGACTTCGTATTCGCGGATTAGAGACTCCGCAGGGATGCCGAAAAGCGCGGTTAGCTTTCGGATCATCGGCAGAGTCAGCGGGCGTTTGCGGTTCAGCACTTCGGATACGCGCCCGTCGCCACCGATCGCCGCCTCTAAGTCGCGTCGCGTCAAGCCAGCCTGTTCCATTCGGAATTTAATGGCCTCGATGGGGTCGGGTGCTTCGATTGGATAGTGCCGCGTCTCATAGTCGTGGACGAGCGCCGTCAGGACCGCGAGCGCGTCGGCCGTGGGCGAGCCCTCTTCAGGTTCTTTATCGCCGGCGATCAGTCGGTCAATCTCGCGCAGAGCCGCGCGGTAATCGTCGTCTGTCCTAATCGGTCGGACGTGGACTGCGTCGGTCATGCTCAATTCTCCCTTTCTCGCAACAGAGGCTGGCGCTGGCCAACCCTAACGGCACTGTCACACCGTACTCGCGTCGATCCTGTCGTATTCTGCGTGCGTTCCTATGAAACGGATGTAGACCGTTCTAACCCCATAATGCACTAGCGTAACCAGCCGATAGTTTCCGCCACGTATGTTGAAGACCACCCGGTTGTCGGCGAGGAAGCTCGCACTGGCGTAGCGATTCTTGACGTCGGCTGGTGTTGCCCAGTCTGCATTCGTCGCTTCATAAAACCACGCCTTCAAGGGCTGCTCGGCGTCGCCGCGCCCTGGCTGTTGCCAGAAATCTCGCAAGCGGGCGAACGCGATTACAACCATGCAAAATTACATATATCCTCCCGTGGCGGGAGGCAAGAAAAATCCTCCCATGGCGGGAGGAATTTGATACAATTTTACGGAAATAACCGGTACCCCTAACGGTACCCAGAGTTAATGCAGAACTTTAAGTTTTGCTTGTAAGCTGGTGAGCCCGGCGGGGATCGAACCCGCGACCCCTTGATTAAAAGTCAAGTGCTCTACCGGCTGAGCTACGGGCTCGGTGCGAGCGCCGGACCATAGGGGCCAAGCGCGCCGCGGTCAATCCGAGGCGGCTCATTCCTGGCCGGTTCGCGGCCGTTGCGCCCGCGTTCAGTCGCGCCTTTCCGCGTTATTCGCCCGCGCTTTCCGCGCTATTCGACGATGATCACGCCCTGCGCGGTCGCCGAGTGATATTCGCCCATGAAGGGATTGCGGCCGGGCTCGAGCGGGCGCAGCCGCACAATGGTGCTGCGGCCGCCGGCGACCACCTTCTCGATCGCGAGCGCGGCGGAATCGAATTCCTCGGCCATCGGATCCTGGTTGTGGAGCGCGATGATCGCGCGCGTGCCGGCGGGAAGATGGATCTCCGCCGGCGCGAAGCGGTGATCCTTGATCGTGACATCGATGCGCAGCGGGCCTTGCGCATGGGCCGCCTCGATCGCCAGGAGAAGCGCGAGGCCAGTCCCGGCGGCGAAAGACGCGAAGCGAAAGCGCTGGATTTATGCCTCCCTTCAAATGCCGAATTCGATGCTGAGCGACGGGCCGAAGGACCAGCTTCCGCCTTCGCCCGAGACGTTGATGTAATTGACGCCGCCGCCGACCGTGACGTGCCGCGTGAGCTCGTAATTGAGCGAGAGGTTTTCCTGATGATCGAGCGTGCGCGCGGCGCTGAGCAGATTCGCGCGCAAGCCCGTGGCCAGCGCCAGTTGCCAGCGCGCCTTGGTGAAGGTCAGGCCGCCGATCAGGTAATGCGCCTCGAGCCCGGCGGTGCCGCCGAAATTGTCGAAATGCGCGTATTCGAGAAACGGCGTGACGCCGAGGCGCGGGCCGATCGGAATGCCGTCGCCGGTCGGATCGTAAGCGGCGCCGATCGATTCGCCGAGCTCGGTGCGGCCGCCCGGCTCCAACGTCGTCTCGCGCGTCAGCGAGATTTGATAGGTAAGCCCGCGCTCGGGCTGGCCGCCGCGCAAGGCGAGGGTGAAGCTGTCGGGCTTGTCGGTGTTGGAGGGCCCGTATTGGCCGAGCGTGTAGCGCCGCGCGCGATCGGCCAGCGGATCATCGAGGCTCGGCCGCGAGAACAGCGAATTCGACAGCGGCGTCGTGTCGAGGAAGAACGCCTCGGCCGAGAATTGCAGCGCGGTGAGGCCGAGCCGGTCGGGCACGCGATAAGCGAGGCCCGCGCCGATGCGCTCGTCCTGCTCGTAATCCGAGGCGAAGTTCGAGAAATTGCCCGGCGCCTCGGCATAGGCCGAGCCGAAGGCGGGATGGATCTTGCCGGCATAGACCGAAAGATCGTTGCTGGGGCGCACGGTCGCAAAGAGCTGACGCATGGTGAGGCCTTCGCTGCGCAGGAAGCTGTTGCTGTCGGGATAGAAATCCGCGGCGTTGTCCTGGCGCTGGCGCTCGAGATGAAGGTCGCTATAGACCGACAGCCAGCTCTTGTAATTGCCATAGAGCGAGAGATCGCTGTCGTTGAAGAGCGTCGCCTTGGCGTCGCTGCGATCGGGCTTGGTGAGCTCGGCCTGGAAATGGCTCTCGAAGGTCCCGCCCCAAATGAAATTGCTGACCGGGAATCCCGGCGGCGGCGGGGTCGCCGGCGCGGTTGGGCCGGACAAGGCGGCGCTCGGCGTGGTGGTCGCACGTTGGGCGTGAGCGGGCGCGTGGTCATAGACGGCGACGAGCGAGAGCGCGGCGGCAGCGCGGATCGCGTGGCGGTGCATGAAAAGATTCCTATCGAAGCGAAAAAAGAGGCGGGGCGGGGTCAGGGCTGCGCGGGCTTGGCCGGCTTGGCGAGGGCGGCCGCCTCGCTGGCGATAGCGCGATAAGTGCTGACCGAGGCGCGCGGCGTCGGCTCGGGCAGCAGCGGCGCGACGATCCATTCGGCCTTGGCGAGCACCGCCTGGAAGCGGTGGAGCAGATCCTGCGCCGCCGGATCGACATGGTTCGTACGCAGATCGTCGATCTGCTGCTGGACGTATTCGAGATAGCCCTTGCTGTCGTGATACTCGACGATCGAGGCGACGCGGCCTTGCTCCAGCCCTTCGCCGAACTCGCCCGAGGCGGCGTCGATCGTGTCGGCGCAGACCTGGATCATCTCCGGCAGCGAGGCGCGCAGCCGCGCCGGCGCGAGCGCGCGCGCCTTGTGAACGGTGGCGATCACCGCCTGATACTTGGCCTCGGTCGCCGGGCTGTCCGGGGTCGCCGCGACCAAGGCTTCGAGCGTGGCGAGCTGGCCGTCGAAAGCGGGGAAGCGGTTCTTCTCGAGGTAATCCTCGATATCGCCATAGAGCTCGCGCACCGGATGGCCGAAATGGGGCAGGGCCAAGGCCGGGTGATGGTGCTCTAAAAGCTCATGTCCGATCATCAAATGGCCTTCCAACATACCGATACGAAACAGAAAATCGGTATCGTCTTCGGCGTCGCCGTAATGCGCGTCGGCGCGCAGCAGCAGCGGATTTTCGTGGCTCGCGGCGGGGCTGAGCGGCCAGGCGAGGGCCGGGCCGGCAAGGGCGAGAACGGCGAGGCCGGAGGCGAGAAGAGGCGGAAAGACAGCGCGCATCGGCTCATTCCTTATTGCAATTAACTCGCAATTGCGTTGATAATGATTCGCAGTTGCAGAGTCAATCGCCAATCGCGGCGCGTGTCGGATTTTGGGGGAGAGGGATCGAAATGCCCGACGTCTACGGCAACAGCCTGCCGCATTTGCCGGTGGCGCTTCTCGCCTGGCTGGCGACGAGCGAGCTTCGGCTATCGGTCTATGGCATGCGCTGGGTCTATGGCGGCTTGCGCTTTCTCCATATCTTCGGCGTCGCCAGCTTCTTCGGTCTGCTGCTGCTGATCGAGGTGAAGCGCTTGGGGCTCTTCGCCGCGGCCTCGCTCCAGGCGGCGCGGCTGCCGATCTTCAAGCTGATGAACGCCGCCTTTGCCTTGGCCGTGCTGAGCGGCATCGGGCTTTTCCTCTACGACCCGATCGGGGTCGGGCTGCACACCATGTTCCTGCCCAAGCTCGCGCTGATCACGCTCGGCCTGGCGCATGCCTATGGCATCGAGCGCGCCAAGGCGATGCGGCGCCCGGCGATGCGCCGCGTCTCGGCCTCCTTCGCGCTGGTGGTGTGGACATTGGTCATCGGCACCTCGACCTGGAACGCGGTCGAGCGACCGCTCAATCCCGCCGACATCCACCGCGCCGATCCACGCCAGCGCTGAGGCAAGCAACGCGGTCAGGTGGTTTCGGCCGGCAGCTCGCCATGATGCGCGCGTGTGTCGCCGCGCTGATGCGCGAGAATGCGCGCGCGATAGAAATCATAGAGCGGCGCGAGCTCGGCGTTGAAGCCGTCGCATTGGCCGATGAGGTCGAGCGCGTCGTCCCACGCCTCGGCGCGATAAGCTGCGAGCATTTCGGCGTGGCGCGCGCGAAAGGCGAGGAAATCCGGATCGGCGGCGAAGGCGCGGTCGCCGAGAAGCGTGAAGATGCGTACCTTCTCGCGCTTGCCCTTGACCGCGACCACGTCGAGCTCGACCGTCGCCAGATCCGTCACCAGCCGCTCGGTCTCCTCGCCGATCACGATCGGCACGCCATAGGTCTTTGATTCGCCCTCGAGACGCGAGGCGAGATTGACCGCGTCGCCGATGACCGAATAGTTGAAATGCATCTCGGAGCCGAGATTGCCGACGATGCATTCGCCGGTGTTGATGCCGATGCCGGCCTCGAGCTGAACGTTGAGGCGCTCGCCTTGGGCGAGCTGCACCGCCGATTCCTCGCTCGCCAGCTCCTCGTTCAGCTGTTGCAGCGCGCGGCGCATGGCAAGCGCGGCTTCGCAGGCGCGGCGCGCATGGTCCTTCTCGCTGACCGGCGCGTTCCAGAACGCCATCACGCAATCGCCCATATATTTGTCGATCGTGCCGCCGCTGTGGAAGATCGCGTCGGTCATGCGCGTCGTGAAGCGGTTGACGATGTCGGTGATCGCGTCGGGCCGCGATTTGCATTTCTCGGCGACCGAGGTGAAGCCGCGGATATCGGAGAAGAGAAAGCTCATCTGGCGGCGCTCGCCGCCGAGCCGCAGCTTGCCGGGATCCTTGACCAGCTCCTCGAT
Source organism: Allostellaceae bacterium (assembly GCA_046706015.1). Taxonomy (GTDB): domain Bacteria; phylum Pseudomonadota; class Alphaproteobacteria; order ATCC43930; family CGMCC-115725; genus CAIKMD01. Next base: position 7,239 of record JBJKPV010000189.1, read on the forward strand.
CAGCGAGGAGGGAAGATAGTGGCCGAAGGCATGGCGCACGCGGTGCTTTTCCAGCTCGGTCTGAAGCTGGTTCAAGAGCGAGGCGCAGAGATAGACCGCCAGCGCGATGATCGAGGGATAGACCGGGTCGAGGAGAAGATGAAGCGTGGCGAAGGCGTACCACGACAAGGCGAAGACCGCGACGAAGACGAGCGCCGTGAAGATGGCGCCGAGCGCGGCACCGAAGCGCGGCAGTCCAAAAATCAAAGCCGTGCCCAAGAGCACGAGATAGAGCAGCTCGGCGCCGTCGGCCCAATCCGGGCGCGAGAGGAAATCCTGCAGCAGGATCTGCTCGGCGACCTGCGCGTCGATCGTGGTGCCGAGCACCGAGAGGCTGAGCGGCGTCGGCTTGAGATCGCCCAGCCCCGCGGCGCCCGCGCCGACGAAGACGATGCGGCCGCGCAGCGCGTCGGGCTTCACGCTGCCGTCGAGCACGCGCCAGGCGGGGATGCTGCGCTCGGCGATATGCCCCGTGTCATAGAGCCAGACCGCGCCCGAGGCGTCGGTCATGGCCGGGAACTGGCCGATCTTGATCTCCGAGATGCCGGTATGCTGGCCGAAGGCCATGACGCCGCTCGCGCCCGAGGCCTTGACGATATAGGTGCTGGCGCCCTGCGCTACGCGCAGCGCCTCGCCGACCAGCGTGGGGTAGAGCTTGTCGCCATAGCGCACCACCAGCGGCACCCGGCGCACAATCTGGTCGCGATCGGGCACGAGGTTGAGGCTGCCATTGCCGGCGGCGGCCGCCTCGAGCAGGGGCAAGGTCGTCACCGCGCCGCCATAGCCCGGAACGAAACCGGCGGGGTCGTCGCCGGCCGTGACCCAACCCGAGGGCAAGGAGGGTGCCCGGCCGCCGCCGCTGGTGGTCAGCGCGAAGCCGGTGACGATGGGGGCGTCGTGCATGGCTTGGGCCAGGACGTGGTCATTGTCCGGCAGGCCCGCGATCCAGCGCGCGACATCGGCGGGGGGCGACGGCAGGCCCTGCATCGTGCGCTGGGGCGAGGTCCGGTCGGGCTCGGCCAGCACCATGTCGAGCGCGATGACGGCTGCCCCGTCGGCGTCGAGGCGCCGGATCAATTGCGCGAGCAGGGTGCGCGGCCAGGGCCATTGGCCGAGCTTTGCGAGGCTGGCATCGTCGATATCGACGACCCGCACCGGCGCCGGCTGATAGGGGCGCGGGCGCAGCTCCTGGAGCAGATCGAAATAGCGGGTCTCGACTTCCTTGACGATGCCGGGATTGGCGATGCG
>JBJKPV010000190.1:0-4464 GCA_046706015.1 Allostellaceae bacterium
TGATCGCCAAAGTGCGTGAGGCCGGCGCGCGCATCATGCTTATCTCCGACGGCGATGTGAGCGGCGTGATCGCGACCTCGCGCGCCGATAGCGGTGTCGATCTCTATGTCGGCTCGGGCGGCGCGCCGGAGGGCGTGCTCGCCGCGGCGGCGCTGCGCTGCATCGGCGGCTTCATGCAGGGCAGGCTGCTGTTCCGCAACGACGACGAGCGCGGCCGCGCGGCGAAACTCGGCATCAAGGACCTCAACCGCAAATATGGGCTCCAGGATCTGGCGCACGGCGAGGTCATGTTCGCCGCGACCGGCGTGACCTCCGGCAGCATGCTGCAGGGCGTGCGCCGCTTTCCCGGCGGCGCGGCGACCCATTCGATCGTGATGCGGTCCAAGACCGGCACGGTCCGCGTGATCGAGGCAACGCATAATTTCAGTCGCAAGACGCTGCTTTGACGGCGTCGGACGCGACCATCGCCGCGGTTCTGGGCGTCGAGCGCTCGCTCACCGGGCGGCGCTGGCGCGCGCGCCATGGCGACGAGCGCGCCGGCTTGGCGCTGGCGCAGCGTTTCGGACTGCCGGAGATCATCGGGCGGCTCCTGGCCGCGCGCGGCATCGGCGCCGAGGAAGCCGAGCGCTTCCTCGAGCCGAGCCTGCGCAACTCGCTGCCCGATCCGGCGCATCTGAAAGACATGGAAAAGGCGGTGGTGCGCCTGGTCGCCGCCGTTCGTGGTGGCGAGACCATCGCCGTCTTCGGCGATTATGATGTCGACGGCGCGACCTCTACCGCCTTGTTGCGGCGTTTCTTCGGCGCGGTCGGCGCCAACACGCTCATCTATATTCCGGATCGCCAGCGCGAAGGCTATGGGCCCAACGCGGCCGCGCTTTTGAAGTTGAAAGCGCAGGGCGCCGCGGTGGTCATCACTGTCGATTGCGGCATCACCGCAGGCGAGGCGCTGGCGCCCGCGGCCGATGCCGGGCTCGATGTCATCGTCGTCGATCATCTTCTCGGCGAGCCGGCGCTGCCGCGCGCGCTGGCGGTGATCGATCCCAATCGCATCGACGAGGACAGCCCGCACGGCATGCTCGCGGCCGTGGGCGTCACCTTCCTCCTCGTCGCTGCGCTCAACCGCGCCTTGCGCCAGGCTGGGTGGTACAAGGAGCGCACCGAGCCCGATCTGATGCAATGGCTCGATCTGGTGGCGCTCGGCACGGTGTGCGACGTCGTGCCGCTGAACGGTGTCAATCGGGCGCTGGTGGCGCAAGGACTCAAGGTGATGCGCCGGCGCGGCAATATCGGGCTCGCGGCTCTGGGCGACGCGGCCGGGATCGGCGAGAAGCTCGATGCTTATCACGCGGGCTTCATCTTGGGGCCGCGCGTCAATGCGGGTGGAAGAGTGGGCGAGGCGGATCTGGGCGCGCGGCTCTTGTCGACGGAGGATGAGGATGAGGCGCGCGCGCTCGCCGCGCATCTCCACGCCCTCAACGCCGAACGCCGCGCGATCGAGGCGCAGGTGCTCGCGCAAGCGATCGATCAGGTCGAGCGCGACGGCGTCGGTGCGCTGGTGTTCGCTGCGGGCGAGGGCTGGCATCCGGGCGTTATTGGCATCGTCGCGAGCCGGTTGAAGGACCGTTACAACCGCCCGGCCTGCGTGGTGGCGCTCGCATCGGGCGTGGGCCGCGGCTCCGGCCGCTCGGTCCCTGGTTTGGCTTTGGGACCGCTGGTGATCGCGGCGCATCAGGCGGGGATTTTGCTGAATGGCGGCGGCCACGCCATGGCTGCGGGCTTCACCGTCGCCGAGGAAAAGCTCGGTGCGCTGCACGACTTCCTCGATGCGCGCATCGGCGCGGTCTTGGGCGAGTGCGGGCTCGCGCCGGAATTGAACATCGACGGCGCGCTGGCCGCGGCGGCCGCAACGCCCGATCTCGCCGCGCTGATCGAGCGCATCGGCCCTTTCGGCACCGCCAATTCCGAGCCGCGTTTCGCCTTTCCCAATCTGCGCGTCCTGCGCGCCGACATCGTCGGCGGCGAGCATGTGCGTTGCGTGCTGGGTGATGGCGGCGGCGCAGCGCGGCTGAAGGGCATCGCCTTTCGCGCGCTCAACGGCGACCGCAACAACGCGATGGGCAAAGCGCTGCTCAACGCGCAGGGCGCCGGGTTTCACGTCGCCGGCCATCTGCGCGCCGATCATTGGCAAGGCCGCAACGGCGTCCAGCTTCTGATCGACGACGCCGCGCCGGCAGCGCTCTAGCCTAGCATGGTCGCCGGTTCATCCGGCCGGCGAGATCGCGCACGGACGCGTCCCGCATTGTGCGCGCGCTCTACTTCCCGGTAGCGCTTCGAACCGGGAAGCTTGCGGTCATCGTGGTCTTGTCGGCAAAGCGCAGCGTCACTGGTACCGTCGCGCCGACCTTCATCGTGGCCTTGGGCGACATGCACATGAGATGATAGCCGCCAGGGGCGAACTCGACCTTACCATGAGCCGGCACGGGGATACTTTTCATCATCACCATGCGCTCTTCGCCGTTCACGTTTTCGCTGTGGTGAAGCATGAGCATGCCGCAGGCCGGCGAAGAAGCGCCGACGAGCGACATGGCCTTGTCCATGTCGTTCGATAGGGTGAAATAGCCCGCCGCCGGCAGCGTCGATGCGAGAAAGCGCATCCACGTGTCGGTGAGCGTGAGGCCTGAGGCGGCATTGGCACCGCCTGTGATCAGGAGCAGGGCGGCTGCCGCCAAGCAGGAACCGAGCGCAAGCCGCGCGTGGGAAATCGTCTTCTTCGTCATGCGGAGTCTCCTTTCGCGATATCGATCTTCTGTTCTCAATGCGTAGCTATTTGGTCGATGTCGGCGTCGCGCTCGCATCATGGGGTAGAAGCGGGAGCACGGCGTCGTCCAACTGCTTCTCGGAAATGCCCGCCTCGGAGTCCGGCACGAGCTTCGCCCGTACCGCACCGTCCGCGGCGACGACGTAGGTTATCGGCAGCTCGGCGATCCGGCCGAAGCCGTTTGCCGTGGCGTCGCTCAGCATCGCCCCCGGATAATCGTTACCGTCCATCACCTTCTGCACGCTGTGGCGGCCGGCGGCTCGATCGGTACTGATGCCGATCAGCACAAGGCCTTGCGTCTGGTGCTGGCGATAAAAGGCATTGAGCCGCGGCATTTCCTGGCGGCACGGCCCGCACCAGGTCGCCCAGAAATTGACGATCACCGTATGGCCTTTGAGCGCGGCAAGGTCGAAAACCTTGCCGTTGAGCTCCGGCAGAGTCAGCGCGGGCGCGGGCGCACCGACCACCGCATCCGCGAGGGAAGGTGCTACAGACGCGGTGAGGATGAGCCCAGCGGCGATCAGGCTCGCCGCAGAGCACCGGAATGCCATGACACCGCTCATTAGAACCTGTAGCCGACGATCAGTTTGAACAGCACCGGCGCCACGAGTTGATAACCGGTCACATGGTCATAGACCGGCACCTCGGCATCGGCGTAGAGCGTCACCTTGGTGAAATCCACCTCAAGGCCGGGCGAGAGCATCAGCCGCTGATAGCCCGAAGCGACGGGGCTGGCCGAGGCGCCGCCGCTGTCACGGGTGCGTTCCGAGGCGATCACCTGCGCGATCGGCGTGATTATGGTGTCGCCGATGGCGAAGCCGTTGTAGTGCACTCCCGCGGCTGTATTGATCTCCGTGCCGGGCCGGTAATCGTTTTGAGTGAGGGCTGGCTGGTCCAATTCGGCCTGCGCGAACCAGCTCCAGCTATTGTCATCGGTCAGCGCGCCGCGATGGAACACACCAAGCAGGAGGTCGGTGCTGCCGGTTCCGATCTGCGAATCGGCATCGACGATTGCGGTGTCGTGGGTGAAATTGCCGGTTGGCAGCTTGACGCCGAATTCGACACCCGTCGAAAGATCTTCGGAGAATCCTGTGTAGATGCCCTTGACCCGGATATCGCCGATGTCGGACCACCGATCCGAGACGATGTTCGACGGCGAATCAGGAAAGTTCGTGTCGGTCTTGAAGGTGCGGTTCCAATAGGGCAACTCAGCTTGAACGCCCCAAGCGCGGTTGAACATGTATTGGACGCCCGCGGTCATGAAATAGGTCGCGATCTCCTTGTCGCCATTGGCCTTGCTCGGCGCGGAGGAGGCGCCGTGCCAGTTCTGGTTCTGATCCTGATAGTCAAGCTCGAAGAATGCCGTGCCGCCGGCGCCGGTCGGCAGCATCGAGCTGGTGCCAACGTCAAATACCCCGCAGCCGCAGGCACAGGCCCAACTTTGCTCGGGTGCGAGCAGCGCGCTCAAAGCGATTGCCGCAGCGGTCGCACCGCCCAGCGTCGTTAGTGACAACCCAAGATTTTTCTTGCGCTGTGCGAAGGCAAGCAAATTCCAAGAACGCATGGTTGTTATTCCCTCTCAAACCGAATCGATTGGCCGAAAAGCCGTTGGCGCGTGATACGCGCCAAGACGCACGGCGTTACGC
>JBJKPV010000191.1:0-5840 GCA_046706015.1 Allostellaceae bacterium
GTCAAGGATCGACAAGGGCGCGGTCCTGCGCCATATCAGCGTCATGGAAGGCGATTCTTCTGCCGCTTCGGCGCGGCGCGCGGGCCGCCCGCTCGACGAGATCGAAACCTGGATCTTCGATCTCGACAATACGCTCTATCCGGCCTCGTGCCGGCTCTTCACCGAGATCGAGCAGCGCATGGCCGCCTTCATCATGGAAGAGTTGCGGCTCGACCATGAACGCGCGCATGCGCTGCGCCGCCACTTCTATACCAATCACGGCACGACCTTGCGCGGCCTCATGAACGAGTACGGCACCGAGCCGACGCGCTTTCTCGATTACGTGCATGAGATCGATCTCTCGGCGGTGCAAGCGGACACGGGCCTCGATGCGGCGCTGGCGCGCTTGCCCGGGCGCAAGCTCGTCTTCACCAACGCGACGCGGCGCCATGCCGAGCGCGTGCTGGCGCGGCTCGAGCTCAGCCATCATTTCACCGAGATCCATGACATCGTCGCCTGCGACTATCGCCCCAAGCCCGATCCGGCGATCTATGCCGATTTCGTCCGCCGGCACGGGGTCGAGCCCGAGAGCGCGGCGATGGTCGAGGATATGGCCAAGAACCTCCCGCCCGCCGCCGCGCTCGGCATGACCACCATCTGGGTGACGGGTGGGCCGCATGCGCAGGATGACGGGCATGGCGACCACATCCATCATCGCATCGACGCGCTCGCGCCCTTCCTTGCCGCGGTACCCCGGCGCGGTTGACACGTCCTGGGGCCTCCCGCATGGTCTCGCCCCATGAACGCCAGCACCAATCCCAACGAGATCGAAACCATCATCAACGCCGCCTGGGAGGCGCGCGACGACGTCAGCGCCGCGACCGCAGGGCCGGTGCGCGAGGCGGTCGATGCCGCGCTTTTGCTGCTCGATGCGGGCAAAGCGCGCGTCGCCGAGAAGGTCGACGGCAAGTGGCGGGTCCATCAATGGCTGAAGAAAGCCGTGCTGCTGTCCTTCCGGCTCAACGACAACGCCACGATGTCGGGCGGGCCGGGCGGCGCGCCGTGGTGGGACAAGATCCCGGTCAAGGCAACGGGCTGGGAACCGGCGCAGTTCCGCGAGGCCGGCTTTCGCGCCGTGCCGGGTAGCCTGGTCCGGCGCTCGGCGTATATCGCGCCCGGCGTGGTGCTGATGCCGTCCTTCGTCAATGTCGGCGCCTATGTCGACAAGGGCACCATGGTCGACACTTGGGCGACGATCGGTTCCTGTGCGCAGATCGGGAAAAACTGCCACATCTCGGGCGGCGCCGGCATCGGCGGCGTGCTTGAGCCGCTTCAGGCCGAGCCGGTCATCGTCGAGGATCATTGCTTCATCGGCGCGCGCAGCGAGGTCGCCGAGGGCGTGATCGTCGAAGAAGGCGCGGTCCTCGCCATGGGCTGCTTCATCGGCGCCTCGACCAAGATCATCGATCGCGCGACCGGCGAGACCTTCATGGGCCGCGTGCCGGCTTACGCGGTGGTCGTGCCCGGCAGCCTGCCCGGCAAGAAGCTTGCCGACGGCCAGCCCGGCCCCAACCTCGCCTGCTGCGTCATCGTCAAGCGCGTCGACGCGAAGACCCGCAGCCGCACCTCGATCAACGAGCTTCTGCGCGAGTGATGGCGCTCGACCCGGTCGAACTCGCCGCCGAACTCATCCGCAGACCTTCGGTCACGCCCAAGGACGAGGGCGCGATCCCGCTCCTCGCCAAGACGCTCGAAGGGCTGGGCTTCGCCTGCCACGTCGTCGAGTTCGCGCAAGAAGGCACGGCGCCGATCCTCAATCTCTATGCGCGGCGCGGCAGCAAGGGCCGCAATTTCTGCTTCGCCGGCCACACCGACGTGGTCCCGCCGGGCGATCTTAAAAGCTGGTCGGTCGATCCTTTCGGCGGCGATGTGCTCGAAGGCTCGCTCTATGGCCGCGGCGCTTCGGACATGAAGGGGGCGGTTGCCTGCTTCGTCGCAGCCGTCGCGCGATTTCTTGAAGAACGCGGCGATGTCGACGGCTCGATCAGCTTCCTCATCACCGGCGACGAGGAGGCGGCCGCGATCAACGGCACGCGCAAGCTCCTCGACTGGGCGGCGAAGCGCGGCGAGAAGCTCGATCTCTGCCTCGTCGGCGAGCCGACCAGCGCCAAGAAGCTCGGCGACATGGTGAAAATCGGCAGGCGCGGCAGCCTCAACGGATTCTTGACCGTCACCGGCATTCAAGGCCACACCGCCAATCCGCATCTCGCCGACAACGCCGCGCATCGTCTCCTCAAGATGCTTCAGGCGCTGCTGGCCGAGCCGATCGATCGCGGCAATGAGCGCTTCCCGCCGACCGATCTGCAGATCTCGACTATTGACATCGGCAACCCCACCACGAACGTCATTCCTGGCAAGGCACGCGCGGTCTTCAACATCCGCTTCAACGATCAATGGACGAGCCAGAAGCTCGACGCCTGGCTGCGGCAAAAGCTCGACCAAGCGGGTGGGCGCTACGAGCTCACGATCCAGGTGAGCGGCGAATCCTTCTTAACGCCGCCCGGCGAAGTGAGCACCGTGCTCGAGCGCGCGATCGCCACGGTCACTGGCCTCAAGCCCGAGCTCAGCACCACCGGCGGGACCTCGGACGCGCGCTTCATCCATCGCTACTGCCCGGTGGCGGAATTCGGCCTCGTCGGCCTCACCATGCACAAGGTCGACGAGCGCGCGCCGGTGGCCGATCTCCAGGCGCTTACCGAGATCTACCGCACCGCGCTCGAGCTCTTCTTCGCGACGGCTTGATGCCCAAGGCGGCGGAGATCGCGCAAGCGCTCTACGGCACCTGGCGTTTGGCGCTGCTCGATCGCCGCGGCATGCAATGCTTCGATTTGAGTCATCGCGGCGTGTGGCGCTCATTCTGGGCGGCGGCGTTGGTCTATCCCGGTTTCGTCATTCTCCTCTGGACGCGGCTCGATGCGACGACCATCGCCCAATCCGGGCTCACGCATATCCAGCTGGTCGAATCGATCGGCTATGTCGTCGCTTGGACCGCCTTTCCCTTGGCGATCATCGGGCTCTGTCAGGCGCTCGGGCGCGAGGACGAAGGCTTCGAGTTCATCACCGCCTATAACTGGGCGCAGGTTCTCCAGACCGCGGCGATGCTTCTGGTCGTCCTGCTGAGCGACCGGCTCCTCCCGGCGGCGGCAAGCTCGGATTTCACCTTGCTCGCCTATATCGTTCTGCTCGCTTATGAATGGTTCATCGCCCTAGTGGCGATCGGTGCCGGCGGCTGGATCGCGACGGCGGTCGTCTTCATCGACATGGTGTTGGGAACCTTCATCGTCGCGATCGCGGGCGCGCTTTACTGAGCGCGGCGACGCCTAATCCGCCGGATAGATCACTTCGACCAGATAGAGGCCTTCGGGAGGCGCGGTCGGCCCGCCGGCGCGACGGTCGCGCGCGGTCAGGGCCCCCGCGACTTGGCCGACTTTCCACTTGCCAGCGCCGACCAGCTTCAAGGTGCCGACCATGTTGCGCACCTGATGATGGAGGAACGAACGCGCCCGCGCCTCGATCCATATTTCCTCGCCATGACGTGCGACGTCGAGCAGATCCAGCGTCTTCACGGGCGACTTCGCCTGACAGAGAGAATCGCGAAAGCTGGAGAAATCATGCCGCCCGACGAGAAACTGCGCCGCCTCTTGCATCGCGGCGACATCGAGAGGCGGGCCGACATGCCAGACGCGCGTTCGTTCCAGCACCGCGGGCGGACGGCGGTTGAGGATGCGATAGCGATAAAAGCGCCCGCGCGCCGAACGTCTGGCATCGAATTGATCGTCGACGCGCGCGGCCTCGAGCACGGCGACGGCATGCGGCTTCATATGCTGGTTGAGCGCGTTGCGGATCACCTCGGGCGCGGCCTCCTTGGGCAGGTCAAGATGCGCGACCTGGCCGAGCGCGTGGACGCCGGCATCGGTGCGACCGGCGCCGTAGACCGTCACCGCGGCGCCGCAGAACCGCGTCACGGCGGTCTCGAGCATCTCCTGTACCGAGAGGCCGTTATTCTGGCGCTGCCAGCCGACAAGGCCGGTGCCGTCATATTCGAGCGTCAACTTGTAGCGGGGCATGGCAACACCGTGCCGGGCAGCAAGGCAAAGCCGCGCAGGAAAGCCGCGCCGTCGAGCGCCGCGCGGCCCGCGCGTTGCAGCTTCAGGAGCCGCAGCGCGCCCTCGCCGCAGGCGATTGTCGGCGCAGCATCGAGCACGGTACCGGGCGCCGCCGCGCCCGCTTCCGGCTCCGCGGCCAAGAGCTTGATGCGCTCGCCTTTGGCTTCGAACCAGCAATCGAGCGCGCGCAGCTGGCGCGCGATCGCGGCGGCGGAAAGGCGCCAATCGATCCGGCCTTCGCCGCGCGCGATCTTCTTCGCATAGGTGACGCCCGCCTCGGGCTGCTTCTTCGGCGCCAGATGCTCGATTTGATCGAGCGCCGTCAACACCAGCCGCGCGCCCAGCGCCGCCAGATCATCGCGCAAGGAGGAAGCGGTCGCGTCGGGCGCGATCGGCCAGGGCTCGGCCAAGAGGATGGGCCCGGTATCGAGCCCTTCTGCCATGCGCATGATCGTGATGCCGGTCTCCTCATCGCCGGCGAGGATCGCGCGCTCGATCGGCGCCGCGCCACGCCAGCGCGGCAGCAACGAGGCATGAACATTGACGCAGCCGAGACGCGGCGCGTCCAACACCGCTTTCGGCAGGAGCAGCCCGTAAGCGGCGATCACCGCGACATCGAGATCGAGCGCGGCGAAATCGCGCGATGCCGCCGCGTCGAGCCGCTCTGGATGGCGCACGGGAAGCCCCGCCGCTTCGGCACGAAGCTGCACCGGCGACGCGCTCACGCGATGCCCGCGCCCGGCCTGGCGCGGCGGCTGGCAATAGACGGCGGCGATGTCATGGCGCGCGGCGATCAGTGCATCGAGGATCGTCGCCGCGAAATCGGGCGTCCCCATGAAGGCGAGACGACGTGGGACCATCGGCACCGGGCTCACGCCGGAGCCGGAACCTTTTGACGCTTCGTCTTGGCGAGCTTGCGCAGGATGATGTTGCGCTTGAGCGCCGAGATATGGTCGACGAAGAGCGTGCCTTCGAGATGGTCGATCTCGTGCTGGATGCAGGTCGCGAGCAAGCCCTTGGCGTGAAGCTCGCGAATCTCGTTCTGCTCGTCGATATAGCGCAGCTTGATCTCGGCCGGACGCTCGACATCGGCATAATGCTCGGGTAGCGACAGGCAGCCCTCGTTGTTGACGAGGGTCTCGGCGGAGCGCCAGAGGATCTCGGGATTGGCGATCTTATAGGGCTGCGGCTTTTCGTCGGTCTTGGCGCAATCGACGACGATGACGCGCTGCAACACGCCGACCTGCGGCGCCGCCAAGCCGATGCCCGGCGCCTGATACATGGTCTCGAGCATTTCGTCCATCAGCTGGCGCACCTCGGCGTCGACCTTTGCGACCGGCTTGGCGCGGCGGTTAAGGCGCGGATCGGGTGCGGTGATAATGGGGAGGATCGCCATGGCCGGCTTTAGGTAAGGCCGGCTGCCGCTTCCGTCAACGGTTGCGGCGGTCCCGGCCGTGGAACCAGCGCCACCGGCCTTGCCGCCGGTCAAAGCCTTGCCGCGCCGCGAATTCGAGTAAAATGGTTAAATGGAAACGTTGCTTATCCTCCTCCTCGCCGCGGCCATTCTCACTGCCGCCGTGCTCTTCGTCCGCAGCCGCGAGGCGCAGCGCCGCATCACGGCCGAGGCGCGCGCCGCCGACCTCGACAAGGGGTGGGCGGATGTGTCGGTGGAGGGCGCGAAGGCCGTCTGGGTGG
>JBJKPV010000192.1:0-9928 GCA_046706015.1 Allostellaceae bacterium
GTTCTTTCCGATACGTGAAACGTGCACTCGATCTAAAAACTTAGAGCAGGATCGCGTGAAACGTAATCAAGGCTGATTCCGTTTCACGCGATCATGGTCTAGGATTATTGCAGCGGCTTCCCGGTCAATTCGCTTGGCGCAGGGTGAGGTTGAAACGGAACGGACCGCAGAGCGGGTCGTCGCCGTCGGCGAGCTTATCGACGCCATGAAAGGCGAGGCGCGCCGGCCCGCCCCAGACCGCGACGTCGCCGCTTTCGAGAACGAAGCGAAGCGGCCGCTCGCTGCGCGCCGATCCGCCGAAGAGAAAGACCGCCGGCAGGCCGAGCGAGACCGAGACGATCGGCTGGCCGAAATCGCGCTCGTTCTTGTCCTGATGCAAGGTCAGCCGCGATCCCGGCGCGTAGCGGTTGATGAGGCAGGCATCGGGGCGAAAGCCCTTGAAGCCGGCTTCGGCGGCGGCGCGATCGGCGAGCGCGGCAAAAAGCGACGGCATCACCGGCCAGGGATGGCCGGTCTCGGGATCGATGCCGTCATAGCGATAGCCGCGCCGATCCGTGATCCAGCCGGCGCTGCCGCAATTGGTCATCGCCACCGACATCCGGAAACCGCCCGGCGTCACCATGTGACGGAACGGCGCCGCCGCGGCGATCTCCGCGATGGCCGCAAGAACAGCCTCGATTTCCTCGGCGGCGAAGCGGCGCAACAGCACCGCGCCCTCGGCGATCGCCTCGCGCCGCGGCCGCGTCTGCGGCGCGCCGGTCAGCAGATCGGTCATGGTCTTCGCGCTGCTTGCGGAACGGCGGTTTTGGCGCATAGTGATTTCGGGCTCGCGCGGCGATGATCAGAGAGATTATCTACAGTTTCGTCACATTTCTTGTCATTCTCGATCCGCTCGGCGTGGCTGTCATCTTCGCCGGGCTGATGCGCGAGGCGCCCGCGGATTTTCGCCGCCGCACGGCGTGGCGCGCGACCATCATCGCCAGCATCCTGGTGCTCGCTTTCGCCGCCGGTGGCGAGCCGCTGCTGCTGGCGCTGGGCATCTCGATGCCGGCGTTCCGCATCGCCGGCGGGATCCTGCTTTTCCTGCTCGCCACCGACATGGTCTTCGCGCGGCCCTCGGGCATTCGCAACCCGACCGAGCCGGAACAGGCCGAAGCCGCCCGCAACCAGGATCTCTCGGTCTTTCCGTTGGCCTTCCCGCTCCTGGCCGGTCCCGGCGCGCTGACCTCGGTCATGCTCCTGATCGGCCGCGCGGACGGCCCGGCGGCGGTCGCCGGCGTGATCCTCTCGCTCGTGGTCGTGCTCGCGATGACGCTCGCGGCGCTGCTTTCGGCCGGGCGCGTGCTCGAAGTACTGGGCGTCACCGGCGCCAACGTCGTGGGCAGGCTTCTCGGCGTGCTACTGGCGGCCCTGGCCGCGCAATACGTCGTCGACGGCGTTGCCGAGTTACTGCATCACGGCGTCTAGACGCGGCGCCTGAGTGCGCTCAGGCGCCGACGTGCCAGCGCCGCGAAGTGGCATCAGTCGAGATCGATCTCGAACATCAGCCGGCGCCGCTTCTCGTGCTCGCCGCCTTCGTGGCGGCGGTGCTCCTCGTCCTCTTCCTCCTCGTGCTCATCATGCGCCTCGCGGCGATGATGGTGATGCTCCTCCTCTTCTTGCTCCTCCTCCTCTTCTTCCTCCTCCTCCTCCTCCTCGCGCTCTTCTTCGATCATCTCCTCGGGCGGCCAATGCAACTTCGGCTCGAGCACGAAGCTGAGGCCGCCCACGACGAGTCCATCGGCCAGCACGATGATCACGATCTCGGCGCCGCCGGCGGCGAGCAGTTCGGCGGCGGTGAAGCTCTGTCCGCCGATAAGCCGCGGCCGGATGACGCGCGTATCGCGCGGCCCGAGCGAGAAAGTGTCGCCGCCGGGATTGTCGAACTTCATCGCCCAGCCGCGCGTCGTGAGGAAGCCCGGCATCGCGGCGCGGATCTCCATCTTCGCCGTCTTGGGGAAAGGATTGCTCGCCCAGAAGCGGCGGCGGCGGAAGGCGGCGAGCAGGCCGCGCCGGCGGCCGCCGCCCGGCACCGGCACGACCGCGCGCAGCCCGAGGTTATTGTCGCTCGGCACGAGCTGCCACAGCGGCGTCGGTCCCAAGGCGCAAGGCATGCCCGACGCGGCATCGCTGTTTGCGCGGTCGCCGGCCGCGCTCACGCTCATGAACGTGCATTCATGGCCGCGATAGCGCGGCTCCCATTCGAATGGGCCGACCAAGGCCTGGCCGCCGGACGCGATCGTGCCGGGAACGGAGAGCGCGGCCGTCGCCATCGGCTTCCAGTCATCGGGCCAGACCAGCCCCGCCGACGGACGGCAATGATAGCCGCGCACGGTGACGCTGCCCGCCGGCTGCGTGCCGCGATTGTGGATGCGCACATAGGCATAGTTGGTCTTGCCGATGACCGGCGTTTGATGCTCGGCGTGCCCGTCCGGCTCCAGGCGGTTCCAGATTTCCGTCGTTTCCCAGAAGCGCTGCAAATAGGGATATTGGTCGGCGGGCCCGTAGCGATATTCGCCGTGGCGCCCATTCTCGATAAAGACATCGACCGGCGGCGGCGCGCCTTCGCTGACGACCGGGATCGGCGCGCCGGATGGCTGATAGAGTCCCTGCTTCTCATAGGCCCAGCGGATCACCTTCCAATAGAGTCCGCCGAGCTCGCCTTCGCTGGTCCAATTGCCGATTGCGGCGGTGATTTCCGCGGTGGCAAAGCCGACAGCGTTGGTGGGGTTGGTCGCCGGGGTCAGCGTGCCGATAGCGCGCAGGATCAGATAAGGCAGATGCCGGGAGGCGAAGCGGCGCATCGCCACTTCGCTCGAATCGCCGCCGATCGCGCGATAGATCCGGAAATGCGTCGTGCACAGGATCTGCTCGGAATTGTAGCCGCCCGAATCATTGACGCCGCCCCAGGCCCAGCCCGCCGTGACCGCCCGGTCGTGGCGGCGGTTGATGATGCTGTAGACCCAAGGAAAAGTCTGGAAGCGGTCGGCCGCGCGCGTTTCTGGATCGCCCAAGACGGCGCCGAAACTGTCGCCCGCGCTATGCGCGAAGCCGAAATTCGGGAAGTTGACGTGATTGTAAAGCACGCCATGCCCGCCCAGTTCGTGCAGCGCGACGCGCCAGTCGCAGGCGAGCCCGAGCGGATTGGCGGTGTTGCTGAGATCGGCCAGCATGAAGGTCGTACGCAGGATCCCGAACGAGCCGTTGCCGAGGCAATGCGCGTTGATCTCGATGCCCGCCGGATTGGTGATCGAGCCGCGGTGATCGACCGATGTCGGAAACACCGTTCCGCCGAAATAGGTGTGGATGTCGAAACCCAGCTCCTGCACGAGGCGGAAGAACTCGTCGCAATGGTAGTACGCATTGACCGCGGCGAAATTGTTGGTGCGCGCATTGAAGTCGAAGTCGGTGCCAACGGGCTCGGTCGGCGGTGCCAGGGTCGGCGTCTCGGAATCGAGCAGCTGAACGATATCGCCACGGAGCGCGTAGGTGCCGCCGACCGGCGGCGACAGCCCTTGCAGCGGCACGGCGGTGCGGATCAGGTTCAACAGCGCGTCGCCCGCATTGGGCAAAGGGCCGCCATTGTCCGTGACGGGATCATGCGCGAAGACAAGCCCGTCAACGTCGTCGATCAGCGGCCGGACATAGAGCACCGCGAGCGTCTCAGCCTCGACGATGCCGATCCAATGCAGATCGGGAATTCCCGGAACGCCCAGGATGAAGACGATCTCCGCCGCGACGTAATGATGTCCGTTCTCGA
Organism: Allostellaceae bacterium; assembly: GCA_046706015.1. Taxonomy (GTDB): domain Bacteria; phylum Pseudomonadota; class Alphaproteobacteria; order ATCC43930; family CGMCC-115725; genus CAIKMD01. Next base: position 3,800 of record JBJKPV010000192.1, read on the forward strand.
TCGGCCCCGTCGCCGGCGGCAAGGGCAGGCGCAACTCGCGATTGGCGTAGCCGCCCGACGGATCCTCGGGCGTTGCTATGCGCTTGGCTTCGTCGTAGCGATAGACGATCAGTCGCGATTTCTCGATCTTGAGCGATGCCGCCTTGAAGATCTTGTGATCCTCGCGCAGGCCCAGGTGAGTCGCCAGGGTCTTTTCGTCGAGTCCGCGCAACCGCTTGACCGCGCGCTCCGACGGCGCCGCCAGCTCGACCTGCGGATGAAGCGTCGATTGCGCGCTGATGATCTGCAAGGGCTCGCGCCGCATATGGATGGCGAGCCCGGCCTCGCGGATGGGGAGGCCGAGGCAGGTCTGGCTGTAGACCAGCGTGATGGTGTCGAAGCCCACTTTCTCGTCGAGAAAGCGGTATTCGACCGGCGCCTCGATCGGCGTCGGCTCGGGCGACATGCCGAGATGCTGCAATTGCTCGTGCCCGATGCCGAACCGCGCACCGAATTTCTCGAGATATTCCTGTGCCGCCAGCTGCGGCGTGTGCGCCGTCGCGAGATAGGGCTCGTCAGCATGCAGCATATCGCGGACGACGCCGCGATCGTCGCGGTTGACGTGAATTGATGCCACGAGATCATATTCATGCGCCATCGCAGTCCTCCCTCAATTGGTTGTGTGAGGCGAATTATAATTGTGATGTCTTCGCGAATTGATGCGCCTTCTGCTTGCGAGCAAGACCGTCGCGGTTGCGCGATTACACTAGGCGTGGTCTTTTCGCCCGTGCCATGAAAATTCGTCGGTCGATGTGGATCGCGGCTGTGATATTTCCGGGCTGCGGATCGAAGGAGGTAACCGTCGCTTCGATAGAGCCGAACGAGGGATCGCGATCATGCGAAAGAGGGATCACGATGAAGCGCCGGGCAATAATGTGGAGCGGTAGCCTATGAACGAGACGTCGACGATCGCCTTGCATCACGCCGTCTAGGCGCCGCTCGCGCACCGCCGGGACATGATCTAGGGTCTTGGTTGGCAACGTGCGACTCTCTTCTTTTCCCGGTGGAATCCTCCAAGATGGCTGCATCAGGTTCTAGCCATTATCCGATCGAGCGTCGCGACGGCGAGATCGACCGTCTCCATATCCAAGGCGACGCCATGGCGCCCGATTGCGCGATCATGCTCGATCGCATCGGCGTCGGCCCGGGCTGGCGATGCCTCGATCTGGGCTGCGGCCCGCGCGGGATCACGCCGCTGCTGGCCGAGCGGGTCGGCCCGTCGGGGCGCGTCGTCGGGCTCGACGCCGATCCGGTCCTCCTCGATCACGCGCGCAAAAGCGCGCCGCTTCCTGTCGAGTTCGTCCTCGGCGACGCTTATCGCTCGGGCATGCCGAGCGGGGCATTCGACCTCGTTCACATGCGCTTCATCGCGAGCACGGCGGGGCGGCCCGACGCGTTGCTCGAAGAGGCGATCCGTCTCGCGCGCCCCGGCGGCATCGTCGCGCTGCAGGAGCCCGACATGGCGGCGCTCAATTGCTATCCGCCGCATCCGGCTTGGGATCGTTTGAAGGCTGCGGTCGAAGGTGCCTTCACCGCCGCCGGAACGGATATAAGGCTTGCTCAGCTTCTCTTCGCGCTGGTCCGGCGCGCGGGCTTGGAGGATGTTCAGTACCGGCCCTTCCTTGTCGGCGTCCGTTCCACCGATGCGATGGTCGATTACCTGCCCGCGACCGTCGAATCGCTGCGCGGCACCATTGTCGATCAAGGCCTGATGAAAGAAGACGCGCTCGATGCCGCGCTGGCCGCTTGTCGCGCGCATTTGCGCGATCCCGATACGGTCTTCACCACCTACATCGTCGCGCAGGTGTGGGGCCGCAAGCCGGGCAACGCCGCGACCCCGATGAGCGCGCGCGTCTAGCGAAAATCACGGAGGTCATTGCGCCGACACGCTGAGCCGGCATTGCCTTCTGGCTTTTTGATGCCCGAACGTCGACAATTACCGATGCGCGGTCTTGCAGGAGGGGGTGCTATGAGGGATGGCTGGCCGAGCGCTTTTTGCGCGCTGCGAATCATCGGAGGATCGGCGCTTCTGCTGACGCTCGCCGCTTGCGGGCCGTCGACGGTCGAACCGCTCGGTACCTATCACGGCGCGGCGCTGCCGCGGCCCGATCTCGTCATCGTCAGCGACTTCGTCGCCGCGCCCGACGCGGTGACGCTCGATCGCGGCCTCGGCGCGCGGCTGCGCAGCGCGATCAGGGGAAGTACCGCCGCGGCGCGCGAGACCGAGGACGAGCGCAAGGTCACCGCCGCGATCGCGAAGACCCTGGTCGACGAGATCCACAAGCTCGGCCTCCCCGTGCTGCAGTCGAACGAGGTCGCCGCGACGGGCACGAACAAGCTGGTCGTCGCCGGGCAGATCCTGACGATCAACGAAGGCAACCGCACGCGCCGCGCGCTCATCGGCCTCGGCGCCGGCCGGAGCACGGTTGCCGCGCGCGCCGATGTCTATTACGCCGCGGGCCGCGCCGAACCGAGCCTCGTCGAGAGCTTCAGGGCCGACGCCCAAAGCGGGCGCAAGCCCGGCGCCGCCGAGACCATGGGTGTCGGCGCCGCCGCGGGCACGGTTGCGGAATCGGCCGCCGTCACCGTGGGCAGCAACGTCGCGCCCGCGCTCAGCGGCGACGTCTCGGGCGATGGCGAGCGCATGGCAAAGGCGATCGCCAGGCAAATGGCCAAGTTCTTCGTCGCGCAGGGCTGGATCCCGGCCTCGGCCGTGCGCTGAAGCGTGCCGCCGCCGCGATGCGCGGATGTGAGAAAGGGGGGTGGGATGGCGATGACCGGGCAAAGCATCGAGGCTGCGGCGAAGCTCGCGCGATACGCCGTAACGCGCCGGCGTGTTTGCGCGGCCGCGGCGATGCTCGGCCTGCTCGCGGGCTGCGACGACAAGAATACCTATGTGCCGCCGCCGCCGCCCAAGGTGGTGGTGGCGCATCCCGTCGAGCAAGAAGTCGCGCGCTATCTCGAAGCGACAGGCAATGCCGCGCCGGTCAGGTCGGTCGATCTGGTCGCGCGCGTCCAGGGTTTTCTCCAGGCGATCAACTACCAGGATGGCGCTTTCGTTACGCGCGGCACTCTGCTCTTCGTCATCGAGCCCGAGCCTTACAAGCTGAAGCTTGAACAGGCGCAAGCGGCCGAACTCGGCGCCAAGGTGAGTTTGGCTCAGGCCGAGGCCGAATATAAGCGCCAGGCTCAGCTCGGCACGCGGCAATTCGCCTCGCAATCCGTCGTCGATCAAGCGCTGGCGACGCGCGATACGGCGCGCGCCAATGTGCAACAGGCCGAGGCCAGCACCCAGCTCGCGGCGATCGACGACGGCTATACCCAGGTGACCGCGCCCTTCGACGGCTTCGTCACCGCGCATCTGGCCTCGGTCGGCGAGCTCGTCGGCGGCGCGACGCCGACCCAGCTCGCGACCATCGTCCAGCTCGACCCGATCTATGTGAATTTCACCATCAGCGAGCAGGCGATCGAGCGCATCCGCGCCGGACTGGCTCGGGAGGGCAAGGTCGCGGCTGATCTGAAGCAGGTCCCGGTCGAAGTCGGGCTTCAGACCGAGAGCGGCTATCCCCACAAGGGCACCTTCGATTACGCCGCGCCGACCGTCGATCAGGCAACGGGCACGCTGGCCGTGCGCGGCATCATCCCCAACAAGGATCGCGCGCTTCTACCGGGGAATTTCCTGCGCGTGCGCGTGCCGATACATAAGCCGGAGCCGGCGCTTCTGGTGCCGAACGTGGCGCTCGGCAGTGACCAGAGCGGCCGTTACGTCCTCGTCGTCAACGCGAAGGACGTGGTCGAGCAGCGCAAGGTCGAGCCTGGCGAGCTGGTCGGCGATCTGCGCGTCATCGACAAGGGCTTGAAGCCCGACGATCGCGTCGTCGTCGGCGGCGTGATGCGCGCGGTTCCGGGGCAGAAGGTCGCGCCCGAGATGAAGACCGCGGCGGCCGCATCCGGCCCGAAGACCGGCGCGCCCTAGGCCGGCGCGCGCGATGATCTCGAAATTTTTCATCGAGCGCCCGGTCCTCGCCAACGTCATCGCGCTCATCATCGTGCTGATCGGGGTGGTGGCGCTGCTCAACCTGCCCGTCGCGCAATATCCCAATGTCGTGCCGCCGACGGTTCAAGTGACGACGCGCTATCCGGGCGCGAGCGCGCGCACCGTGGTCGACACCGTCGCGCTGCCGATCGAGCAACAGGTGAACGGCGTCGAGGACATGCTCTACATGCAGTCCTATAGCGGCGCCGATGGCAGCTATACGCTGACGGTGACCTTCAAGATCGGCACCGATCTCAATTTCGCGCAGGTGCTGGTGCAGAACCGGGTCGCGAGCGCCATGTCCGCGCTGCCGCAGGCGGTGCAATCGCAGGGCGTGACGGTGCAGAAGAAATCGACCTCGGTGCTGCTCTTCGTCACCTTGACCTCGCCGGGCGGCACCTATGACAGCCTTTACCTCAGCAATTATGCGACCTTGAAGCTCAAGGACGAGCTCGCGCGCCTGCCCGGTGTCGGCAACGTCGCGGTCTTCGGCGCGGGCCAATACGCGATGCGTATCTGGCTCGATCCGCGCGCGCTGCAATCGCGCGGCCTCGTGCCGCAAGACGTGATCCAGGCCTTGCAGCAGCAGAACGAGCAGGTGACCGCGGGTCAGATCGGCAGCCCGCCGGTGCCGGCTGGCCAAGCCTTTCAATACACGCTCAACGTCGCCGGCCGCCTCGACGACCCCGCGCAGTTCGAGAACGTGATCGTCAAGACCGGCAGCAACGGCCAGGTCACGCGCGTGCGCGATGTCGGGCGCGTCGAGCTTGGCGCGCAGACCTACGCCCAGAGCTTCGTCTTGAACGGCAAGGCCGCTGCCGGCATCGCCGTCTTCCAGGCGCCGGGCGCCAACGCGCTCGAGGTCGAACAGGCGGTGCAGCGCAAGATGGACGTGCTCGCCCGCGACTTCCCCAAGGACCTCGTCTACGCCACCCCCTACAACACCACGAAATTCGTGACGGCGGCGGTCGACGAGGTCTATATGACGCTCATCGAAGCCGCGGTGCTGGTGCTCATCGTCATCCTGCTCTTTCTTCAGGATTGGCGCGCCATGCTGGTGCCCGCGACGACCGTGCCCGTGACCATCATCGGCGCCTTCGCCGCGATGGCGGCGCTGGGCTTCAGCGTCAACCTCTCCACCCTCTTCGCCATCGTGCTCGCGATCGGCATCGTCGTCGACGACGCGATCGTCGTCGTCGAGGGGGCGTCCCACCAGATCGAGCAGGGCCTGTCGGCGCCGCAGGCGGCGATCCGGGCCATGGAGCAGCTGTTCGGACCCATCATCGGCATCACGCTCGTCCTCGTCTCGGTCTTCCTGCCGGCCGCCTTTATTCCCGGCCTCACCGGCCGCATCTATGCGCAATTCGCGCTCGTCATCGCCGCGACCGCCCTCATCAGCGCGATCAACGCCGCCACCTTGAAGCCGACGCAATGCGCGCTCTGGCTGCGACGCCCGGTGCCGCCCGAGAAGCGCAACTTCGTTTTTCGCGGTTTCAACGCGATCTACGGGCCGATCGAGCGCGGCTATGCCCGCCTCATCGAGGCGATGGTCGCGCGCAGCGGGCTGATGGCGGTCATCGCGCTGATCCTGATCGCCGTCGCGGGCTACGGCATGACGCGAATCCCCACCGGCTTCCTGCCGATCGAGGACCAGGGCTATCTCGTCGCCGCCGTCCAGCTTCCCGACGGCGCCTCGCTCGAGCGCACCAGCCGCGCGCTGGAACAGGTGCGCGCCATTGCCGCCAAGACGCCGGGCGTCGATCAGGTGATCACGATCGCGGGCATCTCCGCGCTCGACAACAGCGCGAGCCTCGCCAATGCGGGCGTCGCCTACATCATCCTCAAGGATTGGAGCCAACGTGGCCGTGGCGAGGATCTGCTCTCGCTCTTCACCGGGCTCAACCGGGCGATGACGGCGGTGATGAATGCGCGCATCCTGGTGCTGCCGCCGCCGCCGATCCAGGGCATCGGCAATGCCGGCGGCTTCACCATGCAGGTCGAGCTGCGCGACGGCAGCTTCGATCTCGAAAAGCTTCAAAGCATCACCGACCGCC
>JBJKPV010000193.1:0-10114 GCA_046706015.1 Allostellaceae bacterium
CGAGCTCCTCGTCGATCTTGCCGCGCTCCAACGCGGTCAAGCGCTGCAGGCGGAGATCGAGAATGGCTTTGGCCTGCTCCTCGGTCAGCCGGTAGGTCGCGCCCGGCCCGGCGCCGCCGCGGCCCGCTTCCTCGATCAGCGCGATCAGCGGCAGCACGACCTCCGCCGGCCAGGCGCGCCCCATCATCTCGGCGCGCGCCGCCCCGGGTTCGGCCGCTTTTCGGATGAGCTAGAAAAAAGCGTCGAAATTGGCGACGGCGCCCCCGAGGCCGAGCAGGAGTTGTTCGGGCTCGCGCGCCTTGCGCAGGAGATAGACCGTGCGCTTGGTGACGACCTCTTCGCGGAACTCGACGAAGGCACGGATGATGTCGCGCAAACTCATCAAGAGCGGCCGGCCGCCATCGAGCGCCAGCATGTTGACGCCGAAGCTCGTCTGCAGCGGCGTGTAGCGATAGAGCTGGTTCAAGACGACATCGGCCATCGCGTCGCGCTTCAGCTCGATGACGACGCGCACGCCGTGACGGTCGCTCTCGTCGCGCAGATCGGCGATGCCCTCGATGGTCTTTTCCTGCACCAGCTCGGCGATGCGCTCGATCATGCGCGCCTTGTTGACCTGGTAAGGCACCTCGGTGACGACGATCGCGTCGCGATCCTTGCGGATCTCCTCGACCGTGCTGCGGCCGCGGATGACGATCGAGCCGCGTCCCAGCGCATAGGCCGAATGAATGCCGGCGCGGCCGAGAATGATGCCGCCGGTCGGGAAATCCGGCCCGGGCACGAGCTCCATCAGCTCTTCGGTCGTGATCTCGCGATTGTCGATGTAGGCGATGCAGGCATCGACCACCTCGCCGAGATTGTGGGTCGGGATGTTGGTCGCCATGCCGACCGCGATTCCCGCCCCGCCATTGACGAGGATGTTGGGGAAGCGCGCCGGAACCACTTTGGGCTCCTCGCGGCTGCCGTCGAAATTGGGCTGGAACTCGACCGTCTCCTTGTCGATGTCGTCGAGCAGCGCATCGGCCGCGCGCGAGAGCCGGGATTCCGTGTAGCGCATCGCCGCCGGCGGATCGCCGTCCATCGAGCCGAAATTGCCCTGACCTTCGATCAGCGGCAGGCGCATCGCGAAATCCTGCGCCATGCGCACCAGCGCCTCGTAGATCGCAGCGTCGCCATGCGGATGGAAATTGCCCATCACCTCGCCGACGCTCGTGGCGGATTTGCGAAAAGCCCGGTTCCAGTCATAGCCCGCCTGCTTCATCGCGAAGAGGATGCGGCGATGCACCGGCTTCAGCCCGTCGCGTACATCGGGCAGTGCCCGCGCCACGATCACGCTCATGGCGTAATCGAGATAGGAGCGCCGCATCTCGTCTTCGATCGCTACGGGCGTGATGTCGAGCGGCGGTGGCGGCGCGGGCGTGTCTGCCAAAATTTGGGTCCGGAAGGCTTGCGGAAAGATATTGGAATCGCCGGCGCGAGAGATCGGCGAATTGTCAAAAAACTTTAGCGGATTTCGCGCCGTTCAACAATCGCGCCCGGGGCGCGACGGCGCCTTTTTGCGGCCGCAGAGTCGCGACTACATTTTCTTTATTTTCAATACATTATAGAACGATTTTAAACCAGCGTCCGATTCGCCTGCGCAAGCGCTCGAACGGGTTCGTTGGCGGGTTTCTATTGCGCCGCAACAACACGGGGCGCTCGAGCGACGGGCGGGCCGGTCACGCGCTCGGCCCGCCCCCCGGATTCACTCGCCGCCGAGCAGCGGAATGTCCTTCGCCGAAGGTGCCTTCGGTAGCGATTCGAGGAAGGCGTAAATGTTCCTCGCATCCGTGTCGGACAGGATCTTCGCCTCATAGGGCGGCATGGCGTTCACCGGCACGCGGACTTGCTGGACGAACGCCTCATAGGTCATCTTGGTCGCCGCCAGGCGCGGGCCGCTGATGGCGCCGCCCTGCGCCACCGTGCCGTGACACTCCCAGCATCCGACCGATAGATAGACGTGCTGACCGGTTTTGACATTGCCCTTGGGCGCAGGCTCCTCCGCCGAGGCGGTAGCGGTGACGGCGGCGAGCAGGCAGGCCGTCGCCACCGCGGTAAGAATACGTCTGTTCATTTCCCCCAACCTTATCTCTGTTATCGACCCTGAGAGACCACGTCGACGAGCGCGGGCTCGCCGCGCTTGACGACGGCGATGGCGCGCTCCAGCGCCGCGCCGAGCTTCGCCGGATCAGTGACCGGCCCCTCGGCATGAACCCCGAAGCTCTGCGCCATCCGCGCGAAATCGACATTCGGATGCGCGATCTCGGTGCCGATATGCGCGGTGCGCGGGTCGCGCTGGCGGCGGTTCGCCATCGCCTGGAGATGCATCACCTCCTGGAAGTAGAAGCGATTGTTGTGCATCACCATCAGGATCGGGATCTTGTGCTTGGCCGCCGTCCACAAGGAGGTGGGCGAGACGAGCAGATCGCCGTCGCCCATGATCGCGACCGAGACGCGCCCGTGCTTGCGATTGGCCAGCGCGGCGCCGACCGCGCCGCCGCCGCCATAGCCGACGCCATAGGCGCCCGAATCGCCGATCGCGTGATAGTACTTGTCCATCTTCCAGAAATGGCGCGACCAGAACGTGCCCGGCTGAGTCGAGACGACGAGCGAATAATCCTCGTTCTTCAACTGATGCCACAGCTCCATGCATAGCCGCGGCGTGCTGATCGGCACCGCGTCCCAGCCCGAGGCCGCCTCCGCCTTGGCGCGCTCCAGCGCGGCGTTATGCGCGGCGGTCAGCTTCTTGCCGCGCGCCTCAAAGGCCGAGCGTTTCTCCGCGGTCACCAGCTTCTTCACCGCCTCGACCAGTGCCGGCAAGGTCGCCGCGCCGTCGCCGCTGACCTCCAGATCGACATCCTCGAAGCGCTGGAAGTTCTGGTAATTGGCGTGGATGAACTGGTCGAAGGAGCTGATCGACACGGTCTTCGCGCCGGGCTTCAGGATCGAGCGCGAGGTGCGATGCAGCTGGTCGCGATAGCCGTGCACCACGCCCCAATAATCGGTCATGTCGAGCCCGACCAGGACGTCCGCCTGGGTCAGCACAGCGCGCCGCCGCGTGCTGTGATTGAGCCCGTTCTGATTGGGGAAGTTCATCCGTCCGCCGATATCGACCACGGCGCATTGCAAGACCTCTGCGAGCTCGACCAGATGCGGCAGCACGCCCTCGGGCCCGGGCCTGCCGCGATCGGCCATGATGACCGGCGCCTCGGCCGCGACCAGCATCTTCGCCACTTCGGCGACCGCGCCGGCATCGCCTTGCGCCGCCGCGAAGCGCGGTAGCTTCGGCAGGCGGAGTTTGGCGTCCTCGGGGATCGGATCTTCCTGGAGCGCGCTGTCGGCGACCAGCAGCACCGGCCCCATCGGCGGCGTCATCGCGATCTGATAGCCGCGCACGGTCGATTCGCCGAAATGCTGCAGCGAGGCCGGCGCGTCGTCCCATTTGGTGAAGTCGCGGACGATCACCGCCCCGTCCTGGACCGTGTGGTCAGTCTCGACATTGGGGCGGCGCAAGGTCGCGTCGGCGATATTGGCGGTGACGATGCAGACCGGCACGCGATCGCAATAGGCGTTGTAGATGCCCATCGAGGCATGCTGCAGCCCGACCGTCGCATGGACGAGGTTGAGCATCGGCTTGCCTTCGACCTTGGCGTAACCCTGGGCCATCGCCACCGAGATTTCCTCGTGCAGGCAGGTGAGCCATTCGGGCTGCGTGTTCTTGCCGTAATTGATGAAGGATTCCTGCAAGCCGCGGAAGCTCGAGCCCGGCATCGATGCAATGTATTCGATGCCCAGCGACTTGAACGCATCGACCATGTAGTCGGAGCCCGCGGTCGCCTGGACGAGTTCCGCCGCGCCCGCCGGCAGCTTTTCGGTTTCGGCCGCTTTGTGGATGGCCGACACACCTTGCCGCGCCTTGCGCGGGACGCGCGGTGCCGCCTCGGCGCGGCTCACCACGTTGAGCGGCGCTGCCACCGTCGCGGCCGCGCCCGCCAAAGTCGCACCCTTCAAGAAATTACGCCGACCGACTCCCGTCGCGCCGTTGCGCTTCGACATCGTTTCCTCCTCCAGATTTTGTCCACGCGCTTGCAGACCCCCGCGCGTAATTGGCATTAGCTCACAAAGCCGTGAGACAAGCAATGAGGGCGACGGCGTGACCAAACGGTGACGCGCATAATGAAACGCCCGCGCGAAATCGGGAGGCGCTTCTCAACCGCAATCAATGAACGCGGCGATCCATCGCCTTCCAACGTTGCCGCAACCGGCAAGCCGCGACGGGGTTCTCTATCGGCTCGCGCGCGACTCGACCTTCGCCGGGGCTTTGCCTTCGACGCCTGACCATACATCTTGTTCTCGAAACGCACGGGAACCGCGCAAGAGCGAGACCGCTCAGCCCGCCTTGCGCGGCAGAAGCAAGAGCGGCCCGTAATGCGCGGCAAAGAGGAGGAAAGCCGCGATCCAAAGCGACGCCGACACGAACAATGCCGAGACGGTCCAGTCGCCCGCGAAAGCGGCGAGGACGCGCGCGACCGCCGCGAGACTGACGAGGAGGTAGACGAGCGTCGTCGCCGGATCGGCGCGCAGCGTGTGTCCGGTGTGTCCTAGGGAGGCGCGCGTCATGACCGCGAGCGTCATGGTACCGATGGCGCCGGCCGCGAGCGCGTGGATGCCTGCGGCGGTCGGCAACGCAGCATCGAGCAAGGCCGCGCCGAGCAGGCATGCGCCGGCTGCCACCCAGCCATAGCCGATGTGCAGAATGAGAAGGAGCGGCTCACGGAGCGTCGCCGCGCCGCGCCAGCGGATGAGCCGCCAGGCGTTGAGCGCGCCGCCCGCCAGCAGCAGCACGCCGACCACGCCTTGGGATGGAAAAAACGCCCAGCCGAACAGCCCTGCATGCAAGGTGCCGAGCGCCACGCGGTCGATGACGCCGTGTGGTGCGGGCAGGCGAACCGCACGCTGCTTGGCGAGCCAGTTGCGCGTGAAGCTCGGAATGATTCGTCCGCCCACCACGGTGACGAGCGCGATCACCGAAGCCAGGCCGAGGCGCCAACCCGCTCCCGCCAACCCGACCGCCCCACCGGCCTCGACATGCATCAGGAGATCGGCGATGCAGAGAACCACGAGCGGGGCAAGCATCGGCGCATTGCGCCAGTTCCGGCCCGCTATGATCTCGCGTGCAGCGACAGCGACAAGCGCGACTGGGAACGCCAAATCGGCCGCCGTCGCGAGCCAAGCGGGAAGAAAGAGCGAAATCGCGCAGGTGATCCGCCCGAGCAGCCAGGATCCGGCAAGCCAAGCAAGCGGCGCGCCACGCACCGGCAGTCGCCCCGTCCAGTTAGGGATCGCGGTGAGGAGAAACCCTGCGATCGTCGCCATCGCGAAGCCGAAAAGCATCTCATGAACGTGCCAAGCCAGCGGATCGAAGCGGCTGGGCAGTACGACGCCGCCAAGCAGCATGGCGATCCACACGCCCACCGCCCCGGCCGCCCAAAGTGCCGCGGCGAAAAAGAACGGACGGAAGCCGTGCGTCAGCCAGGCCGGAACGCGGTGGCGCGCCGTCTCCTCGCGGGCAATGGTCAAGAGCCCGCCGCCGTTCCCACCGGGACGGACGCGCCGGGAACCAACCGGCCAATCGCGCGCGGCAGCAAGGGCTGCAGCTTGACGAGAAAATCCCACGCCATGAGCAGCGCGCCGAGCGCGAACACGATATCGCCGGGCATGCGCATCCACTGCCAGAAGACTGATGGTCGTGTCGTAGAACGTCGTGCTGCGCGCATAAGCGAGCCCGTGCTCATAGACGGCGTCGAGCTGAGGCCACCCGATCGGGAAGAAATTCAAGAAGATCCACATGACGAGGCCGAGGTTGTAGAGCCAGAACGCCCAGCGCCCGATCGTCTCGCTGAAGGGATGCGCGTCCCCCGCGACATAGCGCAGGCAGAAATAGATCAGGCCGATGCCGAGAAGCCCGAAGGCGCCGAACAGCGCCGTGTGCGCGTGATTGAGCGTGAGGAAGGTCGCGTGCTCGTAATAATTGACGAGCGGCGCGTTCAAGGTTCCGCCGCCGAACACGCCGGCACCGACGAAATTCCAGAACGCCGCGCCGATGATGTAAAGGTAGGCCAAGCCGAATTTGAATTCGCCCTGGGCCTTGATCAGCCGGTGCTGCTGGATCGCCTCGATGATCAGGAGCACGAGCGGGAGCACTTCGATGAACGAGAACATCGAGCCGAGCGGCACCCACATGCCGGGCTCGCCCGCCCAATAGAGATGATGGCCGGTGCCAAGCACGCCGCCGAGGAAGATCAGAATCAGCTCGAAATAGACCGCGCGCTCGGCGAGCTGGCGCGACACCAGCCCGACCGCCATCAGGAGATAGGCGCTGATCGCGGCTGCGAAGAACTCGAAGGATTGCTCGACCCAGAGATGGACGACCCACCAGCGCCAGAAATCCGTGATCGTGAACGATTTCTCGATCCCGGTCAGCGGGATCATGCCGAACACGTAGAGCAGCGCGATATTGACGGTCGAGGCCCAGAGCAGATGCTCGAGCCTGATCCGGCCCGACCAGAATTGCCGCGTCGCCGCGCCGAGCGCGGCGCCCGTCGGCCAAAGCGCCCGGAGCACGAGAATGCTCCAGATCGCGAGACCGGCGAAGAAGCCGATCTGCCAGGCGCGACCGAGCTGGATGTAGGACAAGCCCTGATTACCGAACCAGAACCAGCCGCGGCCGATGAATCCCATGATGCCGAGATAGTTTCCGGCGAGCGCGCCGACCACGATCAGAAGCGTGACCCAGAATAGCAGATCGACGAAAAACGCTTGCCCCTTGGCTTCGGCGCCGCTGATCGCCGGGGCGAGGAACAGGGCGGCGCCGATCCAGGAGAGCCCGATCCATACGATCGGCGATTGGATATGGACGTCGCGCAGGAAATTGAATGGCAGGAAGCGATCGACCTCGATACCGTAAAAACTGGTCCGGTCAGTGTAGTAATGGGCCATGATCGAGCCCGCGAGAATCTGCAGCAGCAACACGGCCGCGACGATCAAGAAATATTTCCACACGCGACGCTGGCTTGGCGTCAGCGGGCGAAATTTCGCCAGCACCGGATCCATCGGCGCCTTGTCGGGATCGTTGAGAAAGCGCTGATAGACGAAGATAACCGCGCCGAAGGCGAAGAAAGTGAAACAGAAGCTGATCCAGGTCCAGCGGAAGGTCGCGGTCGTCGGCGTGTTGCCGACCAGCGGCTCGTAAGGCCAGTTCTGGGTCCACGAAATATTGGTGCCGGGCCGGCGTGCGACGGTGGTGAGCGAGGAATAGAGGAGAAAATCGGCAGTCTTTTGCGCGGTCGGCTCGTCGAGGCTGTAGGCTTGCGTCCAGCCCTTGGCGAAATCCTGATGCAAAAGCGATTGTACGATTTGCGCGCGGCGCGTCGCGATCGCCGCCGCCAGCGCATCGGGGATCACCGCGACCGGCTTGCTCAGATCGACGCCTTGGAGCATCGCTTGCATCGCCGCCTTGACCGAGGCTTGCTGCTCGGCGGGCAAGGCCGCGAGCGGCCTGCCGTAATTCGCCTCGGCGATGTTCTCTTCGGTGAGGCGCGCGAGCCGCACCAGATTGTCCGCCGTATAATCCTCGCCGAAATAGGAGCCCATGCCGTACAGGCTGCCGTAGTCCATGAGGTCGGCTTTCTGGAAGCCGCCCTTTCCCGCAACGATGTCGTCCGCGGTCATGAGCAGCGTCCCGTCTGCCTTCACGAAGCCATGGGGGAAAGGCGGCGCGGCGTCATAGGTGAGTTTCGTCGTCCAGCCGAGAAGCGCGAAGCAGATAATCGCGACAGCGAGCAAGACCCATTTCAGCACGTTGCTGACGCGATCGGTGGCGATCGGTTCTCCGGTCGTCGAATGCAGGGCCATGAGCTGACTCCTTGGCACGCGGGCGCCCTCGATCCGCGAACGCCCGGTCCGACCAATCGAGAAGGCGGGCGCAACGAGGAGCGTTGACTTATCTCAAATATACACGTGATCTATATCACGTAAAATGCGGATATTCGTCACGCCGAGTCGGCTGCGTAAAAAAATCGGCGAGATCAGGAGAGACGGCTGCCGCCATGGCCAAATTGGAACGCGATATCGAGAACCTGCCCCTGTTCGTCGGGCTCTCCGCCGCCGCGCGCTCGGGCTTGCTGCAAAACACCGCGGTCCACCGCGTCGCGGCGGGCACGGTGTTGTTCGAGCAGGGCGAGTTGCCGAATTTTCAGCACCTCGTGCTCGAAGGCTCGGTTCAGCTGTTCGGAAGGTCGAGCGAAGGGCGCGAGGTGCTGATCGATGTTGTCGAGCCGCCGGACCTGGTGATTCCGGCGGCGGTCGTCACCGCATCGCCTTATCTGATGCAGGCCCGCATTCCCGAGGCATCGCGCTTGCTGCTCATTCATGCCGCGGCGTTCCGCTCCGCCATCGCGAGCGAGCCCGCGCTCGCCCAAGCGGTGATCGCAAGCCTCGCCGGCCAGTTCCGCCGCATGGTCCGGCAGATCAAGAATTTGAAGCTGCGATCGGCGACGCAGCGCGTCGGCTGCTACATCCTCGCGCTGGCGCGGCGCCAGGACGTGAAGTCGCCGATCGTCCTGCCGCGTGAAAAAAACCTGATCGCGTCGGAATTGGGCATTACGCGCGAAAGCTTCTCACGCGCGCTCGCCGCGCTGCAGGTCGAGGGAATCATCGTCCAGGGCGATACGATCACGATTCTCGATGCGGCGCGGCTCGCAGCGGCGTGCGGCCCCGATCCTCTGATCGATCCGGACGAAGATGGTTTCGCACTTCCGCCACGCTGACCCCACGACCAAGCGAGCGGCGCCCGCGCGGCCAAGACCGCGCGCCCTAGAACGGAATCTCGTCGTCGAGATCCTGGGTCGCGGGCGCCCGCGCGGCGCGCGGCGCGCTGCTCCGCATCGGCGCGTCCTCTTCTGGTGAATCGCTCGGGAAGCTCTCGCCACCGCCGCCGCCGCGCCCGTCGAGCATGGTGAGCTCGCCGCGGAAGCGCTGCAGCACCACTTCGGTGGTGTAGCGCTCCTGGCCGGAATTGTCGGTCCATTTGCGCGTCTGCAGCGCGCCCTCGATATAGACCTTCGAGCCCTTCTTCAGATATTTCTCGACCACGTCGACGAGGCGCTCGTTGAAGATCGCGACGCGGTGCCACTCGGTCTTCTCCTTGCGCTCGCCCGTGTTCTTGTCGCGCCAGTTCTCCGAGGTGGCGAGCGAGAGATTGGCGATCCGAAGGCCGTCCTGGGTCGAGCGGATTTCCGGATCGCGTCCGAGATTGCCGACGAGGATGACTTTGTTGACGCTGCCGGCCATGCGGAACTCCCTTGTTGCCGTTGCCAAGGGCGTCGCGACGCCCCATATCCAGTGCCCATCCTAGAACAGAGTGGGAACATTGCCAAGCGCTCAGCGCACAACTATGGTCGAGTGATGCAGTACATCCGAGTTCGCGGCGCCCGCGAACACAATCTCAAAAACATCGACGTCGACATGCCGCGCGACAGCCTCGTGGTTATCACGGGGCTTTCGGGCTCGGGCAAGTCCTCGCTCGCCTTCGATACGATCTATGCCGAGGGCCAGCGCCGCTATGTCGAGAGCCTTTCGGCCTATGCGCGGCAATTCCTGGAGCTGATGCAAAAGCCCGATGTCGATCTGATCGAAGGCTTGTCGCCGGCGATCTCGATCGAGCAGAAGACCACCTCGAAAAATCCGCGCTCGACCGTCGGCACCGTCACCGAGATCTACGATTATCTGCGCCTCCTCTATGCGCGCATCGGCGTGCCCTATTCGCCCGCCACCGGCTTGCCGATCGAGAGCCAGACCGTGTCGCAGATGGTCGATCGCGTGATGGCGATGCCGGAGGGCACGCGCCTCCTGCTCCTGGCGCCGATCGTGCGCGGGCGCAAGGGCGAATACCGCAAGGAGCTGGCCGATCTGCAAAAGCGCGGCTTTCAGCGCGTCAAGATCGACAACAAGATGTATGAGATCGACGCCGCGCCCGCGCTGGACAAGAAGCTGAAACACGACATCGAGGTCGTGGTCG
>JBJKPV010000194.1:0-4196 GCA_046706015.1 Allostellaceae bacterium
CCGAGGCGCCGGATCTTGAACGGCCGGTCGAGCAACAGCCCGCCGACGTTGAACTTGCCGCCAATCTTGCTGGTGCCATCCATGGTGAATCCTCCTGAAGACTGCGCTTTGCGGCCGCCCCCTTTGCGGCGCGCGGGGCTTATTTACTTGCTATGTAAAGCATGACCGAGGGCCCCTGCCCTGTCAACGCAGGGGGAAAACCGCCGGCACGACCCTGCGTTCCGGTCCGGGCCGGCCATTGCCGCTGCTCGCAAAACCTGATTAAGTGACCGTCATCGTGCCGCTCGGCCCGCGGCGCGCGCCCGACGATCAAGAGATCGCTCATCAGTGGAGGACGCATGAAAATCATCGCGATCGAAGAGCATGTCTCGACGCCGCTTTATGACGGCATGCAGACCGTGACGCCGCGGCGGCGCAATTCGATGGCGGACCGCAAGCTGCGCGTCGGGCACGACGTCGATGAAGAGCTCCTCAACATCTCGAACACGCGCATCGCGGCGATGAACGAAGCCGGGATCGACGTGCAGGTGCTGTCGCTCACCATGCCGGGCTGCCAGGGGCTCGAGCCGGCGAAGGCGATCGAGGTCGCGCGCGATGCCAATGATCGGATGGCCCAGGCGATGAGCGCGCATCCCGGACGCTTCGGCGCCTTCGCCGCGCTGCCCACCCCTGACGTGAGCGCCGCGGTCGGCGAGCTCGAGCGCGCCGTGACGCGGCTTGGGTTCAAGGGCACGATGATCAACGGTCATACCAACGGCGAATTTCTGGACGACAAGAAATACTGGCCGATCTTCGAGGCGGCGCAGTCGCTCGACGTGCCGGTCTATCTCCATCCGCGCGATCCGCATCCCGCGGCCAAGGTCTATTTCACGGGCTGCGAGGAGGTGGCGACCGGCGGCTGGGGCTTCACCATGGATACGGTGTCGCATTTCCTGCGCCTCGTCTTCGCCGGCCTTTTCGACGCTTATCCCAAGCTCACCATGATCTTGGGCCATCTCGGCGAGGGATTGCCCTTCTATCTCGATCGGCTCGAGGACCATACCTGCCTTGCGACCAAGCGGCGCGGGCTCAAGAAGACGGTCGCCGAGGTGATGCACGAGAACATCATCGTCACCACCAGCGGCAATTTCTCGCCGCCCGCGTTTCAGTGCACGCGCGACGTGCTCGGCATCGACAAGATCATCTTCTCGGTCGACTGGCCTTATGAATCGAACAAGCTCGGCGTCGCGTTCTTGAACCGCCTGTCGCTCTCGCCTTCCGAGATGGAAATGCTCGCGCATGGTAATGCCGAGCGCGTCTTGAAGCTTTGAGCGCAGCCGCGCCTCAGAGCGCGGTCGCGTCGAAGGCGAAGATCCAGTCGCGCTCGAGCCGCGGCGGCGGTGGCACGGTGAGGTTGTTGCGGAATTGCTGGCGCGCTTGGAGCTGCGCGCGCTCGGTGCGCGGCTTGCGCCGGGTTTCGTAATCCTGGAGGGCGAGCGGCAAATCGTCCTCGTGCCGAGAGAGGCAATCCGCCAGAACATAAGCGTCCTCGATCGCCATGCCCGCGCCCTGCGCCAAGGTCGGGTGCATCGGATGCGCCGCGTCGCCGAGCAGGCTGACGGCGCCGAGGCTCCAGCGCCGCATCGGATCGCGGTCGAACACGCCCCATTTGAACCAGCGCTCGACCGCGCGAAAGATGGCGAGCAGCCGCTCATCCCAGCCGGGATAGGCGGCGAGAACCTCGTCACGCGTGCTCGCGGCCGACCATGATTCCGCCGTCCATTGCTCGGTCACGTAGCCGGCGGCGATGTTGAGCACGCGGCCCTGATACATCGGATAGCACAGCACGCGGCCGGTGGGCCCGAGCCAGCTCACATAATCATTGAGACTGAAATCGGGACCGAAGCAATCGAGGCGGAGCGCCTTGATGCGATCCATGCCGAGCGTGCCGCGCCAGAAGATCTGCTTGGTGAAGAGCGGCCGGTCGCGCCCGAACACGGAGCGGCGCACCACCGAGTGAATCCCGTCGCAACCGATCACCGCGTCGCCCTCGACCTCGGTGCCATCGGCGAAGCGTGCGACCGCGTTGTTGCGATGCGTCGCCACCGCAACGCATTCCTTGCCGAAGGCGACGCAGGCCGGCGGCAGCGCCTCGTAGAGCACGCGATGCAGATCGGCCCGATGCGCGGTCAGATAGGGCGCGCCGAACTTCTCGCGCGCGGTCGGGCCGAGCGGCGTCAGCGATTTGAGCTTGCCGTCGTTCCAGTCGAGCTCGACCATGTTGCCGAGCTCGCTCGAAACCTCCATGAGCGGCCGCTCGAGTCCGAGCTTGCGCAGCACCTTGACCGCGTTGGGCCCGATTTGGAGCCCGGCGCCGACATCGCCGGGTTCTCTTGCTTGCTCGAACAGCGCAACCTCGCTGCCGCGCCGCCGCAGCGCGAGCGCTGCCGCCAGCCCGCCGATGCCGGCCCCGATGATGACGATCCGCGGTTTTCCCATGGCGCGGACTCCCTGCCCGTGCCGCCCGCGAGCGGCGCGCGCCTAGCTTCGCGGTTTACCGTGCGGCGGCGTGGATCGCCTGCCACACCCGCTGCGGCGTCGCCGGCATGGCGATCGTCCCGACACCCAAGGGCGCCAGCGCGTCGAGGATCGCGTTGATGACCGTGGGCGTGGCGGCGACCGTTCCCCCCTCGCCCACGCCTTTGATGCCCAACGGGTTGGACTTCGACGGCACCGGGCTGAAATCGACTTTGATCGAAGGCATGTTGTCGGCGCGCGGCACGGCATAGTCCATGAGCGAGCCGGTCAGGAACTGGCCGCTGTCGTCATGGATGATGTCCTCGAGCAGCGCCTGGCCCGCGCCCTGGACAACGCCGCCCTGGATTTGGCCCGCGGCGAGCATCGGATTGATCACCGTGCCGATATCGTCGACCACGGTGTAGCGGTCGAGCGCAACCTCGCCCGTGTCCGGATCGATCTCGACCTCGCAAACGTGGCAGCCATTGGGGAAGCTCGGCACAGTGGCGGTCGCAACGCCATTGCCATTGAGGCCCATGCCGAGCTCGGGCGGCAATCCCATCGGGATATAGGCCATCGCGGCGATCTGCTGGATCGGCATCGCCTTGTCGGTGCCGGCGATCGTGAACTTGCCCTCGGCGAAGGTGATGTCCTGGGCATTCGCCTCCATGAAATGCGCGGCGAATTTCTTGCCCTTCTCGATCACGTCATTGGCCGCAGCGCGCAACGCGTTGCCGCCGACCATCATCGAGCGCGACGCATAAGTACCGCGCCCGCCCGCGACCTCGTCTGTGTCGGCCTGAACCAGGCGAATGCTCTCGAAAGGCACGCCCAGCCAATCGCTCACCATCTGCGAATAGGCGGTTTCGTGGCCCTGGCCGTGATTCATCGTGCCGGCATGGACGATGACGCTGCCGGTCGGATCGAAACGGATCTCCATCCGGTCGTTGAAGATGCCCGTGTTGTCGACATAGGCGACGATACCGCGGCCGCGCTTCTTGCCGGCCTTCTCGCTCGCCGTCTTGCGCGCCTCATAGCCCTGCCAGTCGGCCAAGCCCTGGCATTTGTTCATCGCCGCGAGGAAATCGCCGCTGTCATAGGTCCAGCCGGTCTTGGTCGCGTAAGGCATCGCCGCCGGCTTGATGAAGTTCTTCTTGCGGATATCGGCGCGGTCGATCTTCATCTCGGTGGCCGCCTTGTCGATCAGGCGCTCCATGATATAGACCGCCTCGGGCCGTCCGGCGCCGCGATAGGGAATAGTCGGCGGCGTATTGGTGAAGACGGCGCTGTTGAAGACGACGACCGCCGGAATGTCGTAAACCGTCGGCGCCAGCCGCATCACGAACATCACCGGCACGATGCCCGAGCCTTCGATGTAGGCGCCGACATTGTGGAGGCCCTTCCAGCGCAGCGCCAGGAACTTTCCCTCGGCGTCGAGCGCCAACTCGGCGCTGACGAAGAGATCGCGGCCCTGGTCGTCGCCCAAGAGCGCCTCGGAGCGCGTCGGGACCCATTTCACCGCGTGGCCGACCTTCTTGGCCGCCCAAGGCAGCACGGCCTCCTCGGGATAGAGATTCCCCTTCATGCCGAAGCCGCCGCCGACATCTCTGGCGACGACGCGGATCTGGCTTTCGGGCCCATGCATGATCGCGTGCGCCTGACCGTGGCGGATGCCATGCGGGTTCTGCGTCGAGGTGTAG
>JBJKPV010000195.1:0-2897 GCA_046706015.1 Allostellaceae bacterium
ACCAAAGGCTTGACAGGCGTCGCCCGACCGCTATAGTGCGCCGCCTCGGACGCGGATCGTCCGGGGGAAACCCAGCGCAAAGATTCCATCATGTACGCAGTCATCCGCACCGGCGGCAAGCAATACAGGGTCGCCAAGGACGATGTGGTGTTCGTCGAAAAGCTCGCGGCCGAGCCCGGCTCGACCGTGACCCTCGACGACGTGCTCATGATCGGCGAGGGCGCCGAGGCCAAGACCGGCACGCCGCGCCTCGATGGTGCCTCCGTGACGGCCACGGTGCTGGAACAGAAGCTCGACGACAAGGTCCTGGTCTTCAAAAAGCGCCGGCGGCACAATTACCGCCGCAAGAACGGTCACCGTCAGGCCTTGACCGTGCTGCGCATCACCGGGATCAGCGGTTGAGCTGAGGAGAGAACGGCATGGCCCATAAGAAAGCAGGCGGCTCCTCGCGCAACGGGCGCGATTCGAAAGGGCGGCGCCTCGGCGTCAAGAAATTCGGCGGCGAGCTGGTCTATTCCGGCAACATCCTCGTACGCCAGCGCGGCACGGTCTATCACCCGGGCGACAATGTCGGGCTCGGCCGCGACCACACCATCTTCGCGATCGCCGACGGGGCGGTCACCTTCCACACCTCGAGCAAGGGTCGCACCTATGTCTCGGTCGCGCCGTTGCCGCCGGAGGCCGCCGACTGAGGCTCGCCGTGACGCGCGGTCTTGTCGGAGGGGGAATGGCTTCGTTCCCCCTTTTTCGTTTTTCGTCCCGACAAGGCTTTAAGCGCGCGGCATCCCGGTCGCGATAAGCCCCGATGAAATTCCTCGATCAGGCCAAGATCTATCTGAAGAGCGGCGATGGCGGGCCGGGTGTTGTCGCGTTCCGGCGCGAGAAATTCATCGAGTTCGGCGGCCCGGATGGCGGCGATGGCGGGCGCGGCGGCGATGTCGTCATCGAGGCGGTGGACAACCTCAACACCCTGATCGACTACCGCTATCGGCAGCATTTCCGCGCCGAGAACGGCCATCACGGCATGGGCGCCAATCGCAGCGGCGCCGGCGGCAAGGACGTGGTGCTGCGCGTCCCGGTCGGGACGCAGATCCTCGATGACGACCACGAGACGCTTCTGCTCGATCTGGTGAAACCGGGCGAGCGGCACGTCTTCTTAAAGGGCGGCGATGGCGGCTTCGGCAACGCGCATTTCAAGAGCTCGACCAATCGCGCGCCGCGCAAGGCGACCAAAGGCTGGGCCGGGCAAGAGCGCTGGGTCTGGCTGCGCTTGAAGCTCATCGCCGATGCCGGGCTCATCGGCCTTCCCAATGCCGGCAAATCGACCCTGCTCGCGCGGATCTCGCATGCGCGGCCGAAGATCGCGGATTATCCCTTCACCACCCTGAAGCCGCAGCTCGGCGTCGCGATCAGCCATGGCGAGGAATTCGTCGTCGCCGATCTACCGGGCCTGATCGAGGGCGCGAGCGAGGGCGCGGGGCTGGGCCATCGCTTCCTCGGCCATGTCGAGCGCTGCGCCGTGCTGCTCCATCTCATCGACGCGACGGAGGAGGACATCGTCGGCCATTGGCGCACCATTCGCGGCGAGCTCGAGCAATACGGCCATGAGTTGACCGGCAAGCCGGAGATCGTCGTCCTCAACAAGGCTGACGCGGTCGATGCCGACGCGCTCGCGAAGAAACGCGCCAAGCTCAAACGCGCCGCCAAGCGTCCGGTCTTCGCCATGTCGGGCGCGACGGGCCACGGGGTCGATGAGGTTCTGACCCAAGTCCTGCATGCGGTTCAGGCCGCGCGCGCCGAGGCCCGCAACAAAGCCGAGACTGCACAGCCCGCGCTCGTCCCATGAGCGAGAGCCTCGCCACATCGCGCCGCCTCATTGTCAAGATCGGCTCGGCTCTCCTGGTCGAAGAGCAGAGCGGTGATATCCGCCGGCGCTGGCTCGAAGCCCTGGTCGAGGACATCGCGCGCTGCCGCACCCGCGGCCAGGAAGTGCTGATCGTTTCTTCAGGCGCCGTCGCCGTTGGCCGGCGCTATCTCGGCCTAACTGGAAGAAGCCTGAAGCTCGAAGAGAAGCAAGCCGCCGCGGCTGCCGGACAGATTCGCCTCGCCCATGCCTATGAGGAAGCGCTCGGCAAGCACGGCATCCCGGTGGCGCAGATTCTGCTCACGCCCGACGATACCGAAGAGCGGCGCCGGCATCTGAACGCGCGTGCCACGATCGAGCAGCTCCTCGCTCTTGGCGCAGTGCCGGTCATCAACGAGAACGACACGGTGGCGACGCAGGAAATCCGCTTCGGCGACAATGACCGGCTCGCGGCTCGCGTCGCGCAGATGATCAGCGCCGACACCTTGATCCTGCTCTCCGACATCGACGGACTCTATGCCGCCGATCCGCGCCGCGATCCCTCCGCGAGCCACATCCCCGAAGTGCGCGAGATCTCGCCTGCGATCGAGGCGATGGCCGGCAAGGCCCCGGTCGGTTACAGCTCGGGCGGCATGGTGACGAAGCTCGCGGCGGCACGGGTCTGCATGGGCGCGGGCTGCCGCATGGCGATCGCCAAGGGCGAGGCGCTGCATCCGCTTCAGGCGATTGAGGACGGTGCGCGGGTCACCTGGTTCTTGCCGACCGCCGAGGCGCGCACGGCGCGCAAGCGCTGGATTGCCGGCACCCTCAATCCGATGGGCGCCCTCATCGTCGATGGCGGCGCGGCGGCGGCGTTGCGCCGCGGCACGAGCCTCTTGCCCGCGGGCGTCACCCGCATCGAGGGACGTTTCGAGCGCGGCGACCCGGTCTCGGTCAGGACCGGTGACGGGCGCGAAGTGGCGCGCGGGCTGTCCGCCTATTCGAGCGAGGATGCGCGCGCCATCGCCGGCCATAAAAGCGGTGAAATCGAGGC
>JBJKPV010000196.1:0-6930 GCA_046706015.1 Allostellaceae bacterium
TGCCCGGCGTGGCAAAAGACGATCCGCGCTTTCAAGCGGCGCGGATTACGAATTTCGACAACCCGGCGCATCTGGAAGAAGGCGACATGGTGACGACGACTGGCTGGTTGCATGTGGTGGCCGCGGCGAAAAGCGGCGACTACGAGATCCAGATCAGCGCGAGCAAGACCGACGGCGACCACGGCATCATCATGGTCGTGCCGAGGAACGATCCGGTTTACGTCGCATCAGCGACGCTGCGCGAGAAAGCAGGAGAATTGCGGGCCTGGATCAAAGCCAAGCTCCTCCGCGGCAAAGAGCCATCCGAACGCGGCTCGGTGATGACGCATGCGCCCTATGTCGAGGTGACGGGCCAACTCTTCTACGACGATGCCTATGTTGGCGAACCCCCGCGCGGCAAGAAGGGCATGAAAGCCGCGACCTTATGGGAGCTGAACCCCGTCACCGCCATCCGGTTTGCGCCCGCGCCCTGACCGGCCGTCGCCGCAATTACGGGGGGCGCCGCGATCGCGCCAGAGCCGCGCCTCGACGCGGTGCGGGTGAGGCGTCGCGCCGGGCGGCAGACCGGGTGAACGGGTTTTCACTCTTTTTCCAGCTTCCCGTAATCTTCATTCTGGTTCCGTCGAGCAACGCGCGCGCAGCACCGCCTCGTCATCAAAACCGCGCGCCCCATCCTCGGAGGTAGCCATGAAATCCCTGATCTATGTTTCGGCGACGGCCCTGATGCTCGCGATGTCGCCGGCCTTTGCCGCAGCGCCCCATCCAGCCAAGGTCGAGAAGACCGCGCTCGGCTCGGTGCTCGCCAATCAAAAGGGCATGACGCTCTATACTTTCAAGCGCGACGCGCATGACAAGTCCAATTGCGCCGGGAAATGCGCGGTCGCGTGGCCGCCCTTCGCAGCACCCGCGAGCGCCAAGGCAGGCGGCCATTGGTCGGTCGTCACGCGGCCGGATCATATGAAGCAATGGGCCTATAAGGGCAGGCCGCTCTATACCTGGAAGAAGGATATCAAGCCGGGCGAGACCACGGGCAACGGCTTGCTCAAGGGCGCGTGGCAGGTCGCCCGGCCCTAGCGAGCGATCGGTTCAAGCCGCGCTGTCATGCCGCCCCGCGGGACGAAGCGTCCGGCGGGCGGCCATGACGCCAAGGGCGTGTCACGCGCGGACAATCGGGCGCTAATCGTCAAGGAGGCGCGCGGCGAGCCGCGAGGCTTTGGCGACGATCAGGTAGAAGACGAGCCGCGCGCGCAGCTCCGGCCGCGTCATGCGCTCGACCGGCCGCGCGCACCACATCAAAAAAAGCGTGAGCGTGCAAAGAATGGCGGTCAATCCGGGATGCTGCATTCGTCAACCTTAATGGCGCGAAACCCTGTTTCGTGATGCGTCTCGTCGCCGCCGCTTGTTCTATGGGGCAAGGCTTACGAATTCCCTATGGATCGATGCGGCAAGGCGGGTGATCACAGATCGATCACCACGACCGACGGTCGCGGTTGCGCGCGGCGACGCGCGCTAAACCATGATCACGTGAAACGGAATCAGCTTCGATTCCGTCTCACGCGTGGATCATGGTCTATGCTTTTTGAATCGAGAGCACGACTCATATGTCGCAGAGAAGCGACCTGCTTCTTTCCGATGCGATCGTGCTCTAGGCCGTCAGCACTTCCATCAGATGTCCGTTCGGATCGCGGAAATAAAATCCGCGGCCGCCCCGGCGATGGTTGATCTGCCCGTCATCCGGCGCATCCGGCCTGCTGCCATAGGCGAGATTCTCGGCGCGCACGCGCGCGAAGATCTCGTCGAACTCGCTCTCGCTCACCTTGAAGGCGTAATGGTGATGCTCGAAGTTGTCGGCGTGATCGAAATCCAAAGTGAGCCGATCATTGATGCGTACTACGGCGAAATGCGCATGCATGCCTTCGTAAGGCGCGCCGATGATCCGCGCCAGGAATCGCGCCGAGGCTTCCTTGTCGCGGGCGGGAACGATCGTGTGATTGAGTTCAATCGCCATGACATCCTCCTGTCAGGCCCCTCAATTATTTAGATCGCGGCCGGACGATACTCAAGCCCGGCGCCGAGCCGGCCAAGACGCGCCCGGGAACCGGCACCGCCGCGCCAAGCGAAAGATTGCGGGCGTAGGTGCTGCGGCCATAGAATTGCCGGCAACGGACCCTGTCCGAGGGAGGCAAAAATGGCGAATGCGGCGTGGTCGCTCGAAGGCCAATACTTCGAGACGTGCAATTGCGATTATCTTTGTCCCTGCATCAGCTCCAACCTCACGGCCAAGCCGACCAACGGCGATTGCAAGGTCGCGCTCGCCTTTCAGATCGAGCGCGGCAGCAAGGATGGCGTCGCGCTCGACGGGCTTTCCTTCATCGTCGTCGCGCACACGCCAGGCGCGATGGGCGAGGGCAATTGGACAGTCGGCTTGATCGTCGACGAGCGCGCGAGCCAGCCCCAGGCCGATGCGATCCTCGCCATCGCCTCGGGCCAGGCGGGCGGGCCGATGGCGCATATCGCGCCGGCGATCGGTAAATTCGCCGGAATGGAGCGCCGGCCGATCACCTTCTCGGGCGATGGCAGGCGCTATTCGGTGACGGCCGGGACGCTGGTCGATCAAGCCTGCGAGGCGGCGATGGCCTCGCCCAATGCGACTGAGCCGATGGCGCTGGTCAATGTCGGCCATCCGGCGAGCGCGCGGCTCGCGCTGGCGCGCGCGACGCGCTCGCGCATCCACGCCTTCGGCATCGATTGGGACGACAGCAGCGGCAAGCGCAACGGGCATTTCGCGCCGTTCCGCTGGCAAGGCTGAGCGCCCGGCGGCGAGGTTCCACCGGCCCATGAAAGCTCTGACGCGCGATCAGGCGATCGTGCTCTTCTGCCTCGCTGCGATCACGGGGCTCGCCTGGCTCTATCTCGCGGCACTGGCCGCCAACATGCCGGCGATGTCCGGCTTGGCGGGCATGGACGAGACGGGGCGCACGGCCGGGATGAAGGCGGCGGCATCCGCGGTGAGCGGGGGCGGCGGCGCGCTGCTGGTCGCGGGCGTGATGTGGGTGGTGATGATGGCGGGGATGATGCTGCCCAGCGCCGCGCCCATGATCCTGCTTTTCGCCGCAGCCGAGCGGCGCCAGGGCGCGCTGCCGCTCGTCACCACGCCGGCTTTCGTGCTCGGCTATCTCGTGATCTGGACGGTGTTCGCGGTGGCCGCGCTCGGCGTTCAGTGGGCTCTCATGCGCTTGGGCCTGTTCGCGCCCGAGATGAAGGTGACCAGCGGGCTCCTCGGCGGCGCCGTCTTCATCGCCGCCGGCATCTATGAATGGTCGCCCTTGAAGGAGCGTTGCCTTGCTCTGTGTCAGAGTCCGCTCGGTTTCATCGCCGGGCATTGGCGGCCCGGCGTTGCGGGCGCGCTGCGCATGGGGCTGCGCCACGGCGCCTATTGCCTCGGCTGCTGCTGGGTGCTGATGCTGCTGCTCTTCGTCGGCGGCGTGATGAATCTCGTCTGGGTAGCCGGGCTCACCGTGCTGGTCCTGCTGCAGAAGATCTGGCCGGGCGTGACCTTCGCCGCCCGCGCGACCGGCCTCGCCATGCTCGCCGCCGGCGTTTATCTGGTAAGCGGAGCGCTCTGAGCGCGCGCAAGCCGTGCTGCATTGGCACGGGGAATGAAGGCGTTAACCTTCTCGGCCGCGCCAACGCCTATTGCGGCGCAGCATGGAAGGGTCTAAACCCTGCGGCGTTTTGCTGGCGATGTGCGAGGAGTGCCTTCATGGCGCAAACCGCCGCGGCAGATCACCGGCCCGAGGACGCGCGCGCCAAGGCGCGGCAGAATCTGGTGATCGGCGCGCTGGGCGTTGTCTACGGTGATATCGGCACCTCGCCGCTTTACACCATCAAGCAATGCTTTCAGGCCTTGGGCGGGGTGACGCCCCTGGCGATCTATGGCGTCTTGTCGCTGATCGCTTGGTCGCTGCTGATCGTGGTGACGGTGAAATACGTGACCGTCATCATGCGCGCGGACAACCGCGGCGAGGGCGGGATCATGGCGTTGACCGCCTTGGCGCTGCGCGTGCCGCGCGCCGGCAGCAAGCTCCATTGGTGGATTATGGCCGCGGGATTGCTCGGCACGGCGCTCTTTTACGGCGACGGGGTGATCACGCCGGCGATCTCGGTCTTGAGCGCGGTCGAAGGCTTGAAAGTCGCCACGCCCTTCTTCGATCCGCTGGTGATCCCCCTGACCTTGGCGATCCTGCTGGTGCTGTTCATGATCCAGAGCCGCGGCACGGGCAAGGTTGGGCAGTTCTTCGGGCCGATCACGGGCGTGTGGTTTCTGGTCATCGGCGGGCTCGGGCTTTACGAGATGTGGCTGCAGCCGAAGATCCTCCTCGCGCTCAATCCTTATTATGGGCTCAAGCTGCTCTATGCCGATCCGGCCAAGGGCGTGGTGCTGATGGGCGCAGTGGTGCTGGCCGTGACCGGCGCCGAGGCGCTCTATGCCGATATGGGGCATTTCGGCAAGCGACCTATTCGCATCGCTTGGCTCGGCCTCGTCTTCCCGGCGCTGCTGCTCAATTATTTCGGCCAGGGCGCATTGCTGCTGCGCAACCCGCAAGCGCTCGAGAATCCCTTTTATCACCTGGTGCCGAACTGGGGGCTCTATCCGATGGTCGTGCTGGCGGCGCTCGCCACCGTGATCGCCTCGCAAGCGGTGATCTCGGGCGCCTTCTCGATCACGCGCCAGGCGGTGTTGCTGGGCTATCTGCCGCGCTTCGAGATCAAGCACACCTCGGAAGAGGAGATCGGCCAGATCTACGTGCCGAAGATCAACCTCTTCCTGCTGCTTGCGGTCGCCGCGCTGGTGCTGGGCTTCCGCAGCTCCGACAATCTCGGCTCGGCCTACGGCATCGCCGTGACCGGCACCATGTCGCTGACGACGATGCTCGCCTTCATCTACATGATCGGCGCGGCGGGGTGGCACAAAAGGTTCGCCATTCCCGTCTTTGGGCTCTTCTTGATCGTCGATCTCGCCTTTTTCGGTGCCAATATGGCGAAGATCGCCGATGGCGGCTGGTTTCCTTTGGCGGTGGCGGCGATCGTCTTCACCTTGATGATGACCTGGCTGCGCGGGCGCGAGGCGCTGCTCGCGGTGCGCTGGCGCGACGCGCTACCGCTCGAGGCGTTTCTGACGACCTTGAAGCCCGACCATCCGCCGCGGGTTCCTGGCACCGCCATTTTCATGGTGCCGAACGACCGCGTCGTACCTTCGGCACTGTTGCACAATCTGAAGCACAACCACACGATCCACGAGCGCGTGGTACTGATGAAGGTCGTGACCTGCGACATTCCGCACGTGGCCGACGATCAGCGTCTCAAAATCGCCCATCTCGACCATAATTTTCACACGGTCGAGGTGACCTACGGCTTCATGGACGAACCCAACATCCCGCGCACCTTGGCGCAGCTCCGCCTGATGCAGTTCCGCTTCAACCTGCTCGAAACCTCGTTCTTCGTCGGCCGCGAGAAGGTGGTGCTGAAGGCTGGGGCGGGGATCGGGATCTGGAACTGGCGCACGCGGCTCTTCATCTTCATGCATCGCACCATGCTCAGCGCGACGGACTATTTCCGCATCCCGACCAACCGCGTCGTGGAACTCGGCGGCCAGGTCGAGCTCTGACGGTCGCCGCTTACGGCTCCGGGCGAGGCGTGGGTCGCCCTCACCTATATGAAATTCCTATTTTTTGAGGCGCCGCGCTGCCTCGAATTTTTATGCTCCGATGGCCTTTTATGGCGTGTCCCCGTCATGCGCGGGGAAGACTTCCACCGGAATCGCGCCATGGCCAGCGAAACCCACGATTACGACAAACGGCCTCGGACGCATTCGCCGAGCGATCAGCTCTGGGGGCGCGGGCCGACGCGGCGCGCCGACCCGAACGATCGCTCGCTCGATTTCAGCGATACGATGCGCGAGTTGGGCTTGACCCTCGGCGGCATTTGCGCCGTGTTCCTCGTAATCATCCTGATCGTCCGCTTCTTCGTGCTGGCGTAATGGCCGCCCGTGTCGGACGTCACGCCGGCGCGGCGGTCGAAAAGAAGCTCACTTTCTCGACCGTGATCGCGCCGCTCTCGAGCATCGCGGCGGCGACGGGGAGAAAGGCGTCGATCTTCTCCTCGCTGTCGATGATCTCGACCACCACGGGCCGCGCCTCGGTGCGGAACTGGAAAAATCTTGCCTTGAGGCTCGCCGGCCCATAGCCGCCGACGCCGCGCAGCACGGTGCCGCCGGCGAGTTGCATCTCATGCGCCTTGCGCAGGATCGCGTCGTAGAGCGGCACCGTGCCATGGGCATCATCCTCGGAGAGATAGAGCCGCAACAGGCTTGCTTGGGACAGTTTCATGGGTTTTTGCCTCCGTTCGCCCCGCGCAGCAGTCTCGCCCAACGGCGTGCGGCGGCGTTTGATCGAGATCATGGCGCGCCGCGCGCTCGGCGCAAGCGGGCTTCCGCGCTAAGCTTGGTGTGAACGGTCACGAGCGAGCGGGGGCGGGCATGAGCGATCTCAATCAGGTTTTGCGGCAGGCGTTGCAGCGCGGTGCCGGCTGCCTCGTCCCCGGCGTGCCCAATGCGCTGGCGGGGCGGATCGCAGAACAATTGGGCTTTAAGGCCGCTTATGTCACCGGCGCGGGTGTCGCCAACAGCTTCCTCGGCGCGCCCGATATCGGGCTTCTGACCCTGACCGAGTTGGCGCAGCACGTGGCGGCGATCCGGGAAAATGTCGGGCTGCCGCTGATCGTCGACGCCGATACCGGCTTCGGCAATGCGGTCAACGTCGGACGTACGATCAAGGTTCTGGAGCGCGCGGGCGCCAATGCGATCCAGATCGAGGATCAGATCTTCCCCAAGCGCTGCGGGCATTTCGCAGGCAAGGAAGTCATTCCGGC
>JBJKPV010000197.1:0-5147 GCA_046706015.1 Allostellaceae bacterium
GTGAGCCAAGGCGTGCTCAACCAGTAGGTGCCAAGGAGCCAGCTGCCGAGTTGCCACAGGGCGATCAGCAAGATGCCAACAGCGATCCGATCGGAAATTAGCCTGTAGCGCTTCATCGCTCCCCGCGCCCGTTGTTATCGGGAGATTTATGTCCGGCCCAGCCGCGGATGTCCAGCGTCCCATCGCCGCCACGCGCGCAGAATAGGCAGAACGCGGTCGGGCGCGCCGTAGCGCCCGGCTGGCTGCGCGCGGTTAGGGCATCTCGCCTAACAAATTCGCGATGCCGGCGCGGCGAGCCCAATATTCCCAGGCGCGCCAAGATTCCGGCGCCTTGGGATTGAACGCGCCGCGCTGCTCGATCTCGCCCGGCGCAAGCGCCTTGAAGGTGGGGCTCAAGCGCATCGCGGCACTCAACACCCGCGCGTTGATCGGGAGATAGACGGCGAGGCGCACCACGTCCTGAATGGTCGCGCCGCCGGCGGCGAAGCCATGCCCGCGCATCAGGGCGATGCGACCTTGGCCCAACCGCTTAGCGAGGTCGCGGCCTTGCGCCTGGTTGACGACGAGGAGATTGGTTTCATCGCCGAATTTCTCGGCGATGTCCCAGACCGGGACGGTGGGGCCGATCGAGCTCGCGACATGGATCACCGGCTTGATTGGCACGCCGGTGATGCCATAGGGCAAGGTCTCCTCGGCATGGCTATGCACGACCGCGGTCACGTCGGGACGCGATTCGTAAATGCCGCCATGGATAAAGCGCTCGAGATAGGGCGGACGGCGGTCGTCGCCGACGACCTTGCCGTCGAGCGTGAATTCCATGATGTCGCGCTCGTCGACCAGCTCGGGGCTGCGCGAGCGCGACAGGAGGAAACGCTCGGGATTGTCGGGATGGCGCATGCTGACATGACCATAGGCGTCGACCACGCCCTGATGGGCCAGGATGCGGTTGGCGATCACCACGTCCTTGATCGCTCTTTCAAGATCGCTCATCGGAAACCCCTCGCGCTTTGGAATGATCAGTGGGAATGGAAGGTGCGGACGAAGATGTCCTCGATCGGCATCGGCTTGGCGATCAGGCCCTGCTCATGGAGATAGGTCACCAGCGCCTCGAGCGTCTTGCGGTTGGCCTCGACGCCGTCGGGCCACGGATCGCCGCCGAAGACCTCCTCGATCTCGTCGAGCTGATCGGTCATCCAGGGCAACATGTAGCGCAGCGCGCCGGTTCCTTTCATCAGGGCGAGCGCGCGCTGGCGCGACTTGACCAGCGCCTCGTAGAGGCTGGTCGCGACGAGTGGATGTTTTTCGTGCACGTCGCGGCGCAAAGCGACGAGATGCATGATCGGGAAGATGCCGGTGCGCTTGAAATAGTCGCGCTCGACTTCGTGATAATTGGGGAAGAGCCGCACGATGTCGGGATTATGCTTCATCGCGGCCGGAATATTGGTCGCCATGATCGCGTCGATCTCGCCCTTGTCGATAAGCTCGCTCAAGGATTTGCGCGGATCGGCGAGCTCGATGTCGACGGGCTTCACCATCGCCGGCGCGCTGGGATGGCCATGCGTGCCGACGTGGTTGAGCGCGCCCTGGACCCAATGGATCTTCGACATATCGACGTCGTAGTCGTGCTGGAGCATGCCGCGGATGAAGATGCCGGCGGTCTGGGTGTAGAGCGCCACGCCGACGCGCTTGCCCTCGAGATCCTTCGGCTTCTTGATCCCCGAGCGCTTGTTGACCGTGATCATGCTATGGCGGAAGACGCGCGAGGGAAAGAACGGCAGCGCCACGAAGGGCGTAGTGCCCGCGGCGAGGCCGGAAATGAATTCCGAGCTCGAGAATTCGGCGGCGTCGAACTCCTGGCCGCCGCCCATGCGGTCGAAGATGTCGCGCGGGCTGTCGATGGCGACGAAGTTGAGATCGATCCCGGCGGGCTTCACCTCGCCCGTATAAAGCGGCAGCACGCGATCATAGAGACCACAGGCAAAGGTCAGCGGAACTCCGGCCATGGCTCGATCCTTATTGCAGTTCTTCGCGCAGGAAGCCGAGCTTCGACATCACCGGCTCGTCGGTGACGCGGAAGAGCACCGCATCGCGCGAGGCGCGATGGAAATGCTTCTGCCAGGACGGCACCACCATCACGTCGCCGCGCTGCCAGGGGAAACTTTGCCCCTCGACAATCGTCTCGCCCTCGCCTTCGACCGGCGAGTAGATATTGTTGGCGGTGCTGCGTGCCGGTGCCGTCGCCTTTCCGGCGCCAAGCTTCATCATGTAAAGCGCCGCCGTGGGCAGCGCCGGTGCCGGTGAGCCCAGCTCGATCTGCGTGCCATAGCGGCCGCTCGGTTCCGACCTCGCGGCGGCAAGCCGCTCTTGCGTCTCGACCCAGGGAAAATGCAGCGGCGAGGTCTGCGCCGGCCGGTCGCCCTCGGCGTATTCGTCGGGATTGGGTTCGAAGAACATCGGCTCGAGCAGATGGACCAGCGGCACGTCGAGGAAATCGATCCAATAGCCATTGGCCTTGCCGTCATTGCCGTGCCCGTGCCAGCACCAATTGGGCGTCAGCACCACATCGCCAGGCATCATGTCGAGCCTGACATTGTCGACGATGGTGTAAGTGCCGGGCGCGGCATCGACGACGAGGCGCAGCGCGTTGGGCGAATGGCGATGCGAGCGTGCATGCTCGCCCGGCATGATCATTTGATAGGCGGAGACGAGCGTCGCCGCCGTGCCGTAGGTGCTGCCGCCCTTGACGTTGGTGAGGATGAGGTTGCGCCGCTCGGCCAACTCGGTGTTGATGAGCCGGCCCGCCGCGTCGAGCGCGGGCTTGGCCTGGGCGTAATGCCAGATCGCGGGCGGGTAGTGCTTTTTGGGCGCGGCATAGAGCGAGGGCGTCGCCTTGGCCCAGCCCGGCCCCATCTCGACCGTGGCGAGATGCGCGTAGAGCTCCTCGAGCGACGCGCTGCGCGCGAACTCCTGTGGGCTTGCGCCGGTCAGATTCATGTCCATGTCCATCTCCTCCCCCGCCCTAATTCAGTGCCCCGCGAATGCAATCGATCAGCCGGGACGCATCCGCTGGCGGTTCGTCGTCGCGCCAAGCGACGTGACCGTCCGGCCGGACCAGGACGAGCCGTCTCTCATAAGCGCGTGCGACCTCGGGCTCGTCAAGGGTCACCTCGGTCATCGGCACGCCGGCGCGCGATGCCGCGGCAAGAAGCGTGTCAGCCGCTGGCGCCGCCGCGCCGATGCGTAACAGCACGAAGCCGCGGCCGAAGAGATCGAGGGTCGAGCGTCCGTCCTTCAACCAGACATGCGGCGCACGCGCGCCGGGCCGCGCGGTCTGCGTGTAGGTCATCGCCTCGAGCGGCGGCGGGTTGGTGCCATCCGACCAGCAGATCGGCGAATCATCGTAGCGGTAACCGAGATGAATCCCGACCGTGTACCATTCGTGGCGCATCGCTTCGCTGAAGTCGTGGCCGACCCGCGCCCGCACTTTGGCGCCTTCTTGCGTATCGGCGAACAGCAGCTCGCCGCCCTCGGGCGAGCGCATGCGGCCGAGATTGGCGGTCGCCTGCGCCACGTTGCGCACGCCCACCGGACGCCGCTCGATCTCGTAACTCGCGAGCAAGTTCGGCCCGCCCCAGCCGGCGAGCATGGCATCGATCTTCCAGGAGAGATCGACCGCGTCCTGGATCCCGGTGTTCATGCCGAAGCCGCCGGTCGGCGACATCGCATGGACCGAATCGCCCGCCAGAAAGACGCGGCCCTTGCCGTAATGCTCCGCAACGAGCTCGCGCCGCGTCCAGGGCAGGACGGTCAAGATCTCGTAATCGAAATCGCGTCCGACCGCGCGCCTGATCGCGGCATCGATATCGGCCTTGCTGAGTTCCTTGCGTTCGGAGCCGCCGATGATCGACATGCGCCATTGATCGGCACCGTTGATCGCGACGATCGTCGCCCAAGTGCCCTCGGCCCCGATGAAGATGTGGCGATAGGCCTTGCCCTTGTCGTGGAGCGAAACGAGGTTCGGGCAGCGGAAGATGATGTTGGTGGTGTAGGTCAGCGCCGGCTTGCCGAGCATGGCGATGCCGAGCTTCTCGCGCACACCGCTCGAGGCGCCGTCGCAGCCGACGAGGTAGGCGGCACGGATGGTCTCGCGCCCGCCGCGCTCCAAATCCTCGAGCGTGGCGGCAACACCGTCCTTGTCCTCGACGAAATCGACGAGGCGCGTGCGGTAGCGCAAGGTCACGCTCGGCAAGGATTGCGCGAATTGCCGCAGGATCGGGTCGAACATATTCTGCGGGCAGCGCTCGCGATGCTGCGGGCTTTGCGGCAGCGGCTTCTCCTGATCCATCGGCGGCATCTTCTCGCGGCCGAGCTCCCAACCGGTGAGGCTCGTGAGATAGATATTGTCCTGCGGATAGTCGCGCGGATAGGGCGAGTGCTCGACCGCGTCGACCAGGCCCCAGCGGCGGCAGAATTCCATGGTGCGCACGCCGACGAGATCCATGCGCGGCTGGTAGATCGAGCCGTCTGATTGCTCGACCACGAGACATCGCCTCCCGCGCCAGCCGAGATCGCCAGCCAGCGCCAGCCCGACCGGCCCGGCGCCGACCACCAGCACCGGCAAATCACCTTGCGCGCCACTCATCAACCCGGGCCCTCCCTTTGCCTCTATCACCGCCAGCGAAAATAGGCCGCCGCGCCGATTTACGTAAGTCTCGTCGCAGTTGTCATGCGCCTGGCGCACAGCTGCCGACATCAGGGCCGGCGCCGACGCGTCAATCCGCCGCGCCGCGCGGTCGTCCGGGCGAAGTTCCCCGACCGCCCGCGCACGCGATCGGCTTCGCTGCAAGCCCGCCTATCGCAAGAGTTGCGGAAAGGCTCCTGCGCAAGACGGTTTGGTTCCACGAAGGCCCCCAAGATGTTAAGCTTTGCGCCGGGAGGAACAGCATGAGCGAGAGCGCAGAGCTCGTTCGCGTCGCGGCATCGCAGCGCGCGATCCTCAACGGCGTCGCGGTGTCGCCGCAGGGCCGCATCTTCTCGAGCTTCCCGCGCTGGATGGACGCGCCGACCCCGAGCATGGCCGAAGCGATGCCCGACGGCAGCTTCAAGACCTTTCCCGGCGATCGATGGAACGAATGGCGCGACGGGCT
>JBJKPV010000198.1:0-3742 GCA_046706015.1 Allostellaceae bacterium
TGCAACGGCGGCGCCGCGGCGTCGACCGTGCCGAGGGCGAGGCCGATCTTGCCGATCTCGCTGCGCGCGCCGGTGGCATAGACCTCGGCGACCGCCTCGCCGCGCACGATCAAAGTGCCCGAGAAGACTGCCGGCAGATCCTCGCCGCCAGGACGCATCGGCTCGGCCGGGCCGTCGCTTTGGCGCTTGCTCACCGGCACCGCCTCGCCGGTCAACAGCGATTCATCGGCGAAGAGATCGCGGGCGACGCGCACCACGGCGTCGGCCGGCACGCGGTCGCCGGCGCTCAAAAGCACGATATCGCCGCGCACCACATCGACCCCGGCGATGCGGCGGCGCTCGCCGTCGCGCATGACCAGGGCGCGCGGGCTCGCCAAATCGCGCAGCGCCTCGAGCACATGCTCGCTGCGGCTTTCCGGGACGATCGCGATGGTGACCGAGATGGAGGCGAAGAGCAGCAGGATCAGGGCCTCGGCGAGGCTGCCGAGCGCGAGATAGACGAGACCGCCGCCCAGAAGCAGCGCGAACATCGGCTCGCGCAGCGTGTCGAGCGCGACGCGCAGGAACGATCGGCTGCGGGCGCGCGGCAGGAGATTGGGGCCTTCGCGCCGCAGCCGCGCTGCCGCCTCGGCCTGCGAGAGGCCATGCCAGCCGGAAGAGGAGATATCGGGCACGCTCACCTGTCGATGCCGCCGCGCCGCCCCAACGGCGGCCGCCCGCGCGGCATGGTAAATAGCACGATCTCGGCGCGTTCTTGGCGTTGATATGGCTCAAAGGCCGGTTAAGGGCCCGTTGCCGCGGCTAGCCTATCGGTCAATAATATGACAAATGAGAGACCCTTACGCCGTCTTGGGCGTGCCACGCGGCGCTTCGGATGAGGAGGTCAAGCGCGCCTATCGCAAGCTCGCGAAGACGCTGCATCCCGACCTCAATCCGGGCAAGCGCGCGACCGAGCAGCAATTCAAGGAAGTGGCCGCGGCTTATAATCTGCTCTCGGACCCGGGCAAGCGCGCGCGCTACGACCGCGGCGAGATCGACGCCGACGGCAACGAGCGCATGCGCGGCTTCCATCACGCCGGCGGCTTCGCGCGCGGGGCGAATGGCAGGGCGGGCGGGCGCGGCGCGGCGGGCTTTGCCGGCTTCGACGATCTCATCAACGAGTTCCTGAACCGCCGCCAACGCGGAGCAGCGCACGGCGCCGGCCAAAGCTCCAAGCAAGCTGGCGCCGAGCCCGAGCCCGCGATCCTGCCCTTCAAGATCTCGTTCCTCGAATCGGCGCGCGGCGGCAAGCGGCGCTTGAACCTCGCCGACGGCCGCACCATCGAGGTCGCGATCCCGCCCGGCATCGCCACGGGTCAGCGCCTGCGCCTCAAGGCGAACGAGGGCGACACCTATCTCGAGATCGCGGTCGAGCCGCACGCACTCTTCACCCGCAAGGAGAACGACGTCCATATCGAGGTGCCCGTCACCCTGGTCGAGGCCGTGCTCGGCGCCACCATCACCGTGCCGACGATTCACGGCGCCGTGTCGGTCAAGGTGCCGGCGGGCTCCAACAGCGGCTCAATGCTGCGCTTGAAAGGTAAGGGCATCGCGACCAAGAGCGCGACCGGCGATCAATATGTGCGGCTTCGCGTCGCCCTGCCCGATCCGCCCGATCCCGAGCTGGTGCGCTTCCTCGAGCGCTGGCAGGCCCATCACGGCTATGATGTGCGCGGCAAGCTCGATATCGGATGACCGCAGCTTCCCCTCACCCCGCGCTTCCGTGTAGGATGCCGGCCCCGAAGATTTTTCGCGCGATGGATGCATGAACGACACAACGCCGCTCATGGCGGGCAAGAAAGGCCTGATCATGGGCGTTGCCAACGAACGCTCGATTGCCTGGGGCATCGCCCGGGCGGTTCACAGCCAGGGCGCGGAGCTCGCCTTCACCTATCAGGGCGATTCCTTCGGCAAGCGCGTCAAGCCGCTGGCCGAGAGTGTCGGGAGCAGCCTGGTACTCGATTGCGACGTCTCGAATGAGACGAGCCTTGCCGCCGTCTTCGCGGCCATCGAGCAGAGCTGGGGCAAGCTCGACTTTCTCGTGCATGCGATCGCCTTTTCCGATCCGAACGAGCTCAAGGGCAAATACGTCGAGACGACGCGGAGCAATTTCCTCAAGAGCATGGAAATCTCCTGCTACTCCTTCACCGACGCGGTCCGCCGCGCCGCGCCGCTGATGAAGGATGGCGGCAGCGCCGTGACCTTGAGCTATTACGGCGCCGAGCGCGTCATGCCGCATTACAACGTGATGGGCGTGTGCAAGGCCGCGCTCGAGGCGAGCGTGCGTTATCTGGCTGTGGATCTCGGCAGCCAGAATATCCGCGTCAACGCGATCTCGGCCGGGCCGATCAAGACGCTCGCGGCCTCGGGGATCGGCGATTTCCGCTACATCCTCAAATGGAACCAGTACAATTCGCCCCTGAAGCGCAACGTCGCGATCGAAGAGGTCGGCGGCGCGGGACTTTACCTGCTCAGCGACCTGAGCGCGGGCGTCACCGGCGAGGTGCATCACGTCGATTGCGGCTATCACGTGGTCGGCATGAAGGCGGTGGACGCGCCCGACATCTCGGTCGTCTAGGCGCTGCCGTGGCGGGCAACAGCTTCGGCACGATCTTCCGCTTCACCTCCTGGGGCGAGAGCCACGGGCCCGCGATCGGCTGCGTCGTCGACGGCACGCCGCCGGGGATCGCACTCGCCGAAGCCGATATCCAGCATTATCTCGACAAGCGCCGGCCCGGTACCTCGCGCTTCACGACGCAGCGCCGCGAGCCCGACCAAGTTGAAATACTTTCCGGCGTGTTCGAGGGGAAGACCACCGGCACGCCGATCTCGCTGTTCATCAAGAACGAAGACGCGCGCTCGCGCGATTACGAGACGACCAAGGACAGCTACCGTCCTGGCCATGCCGATTACACCTATCAGGAAAAATACGGCATCCGCGATTATCGCGGCGGCGGGCGATCGTCGGCGCGCGAGACCGCGATGCGCGTCGCGGCCGGCGCGATCGCACGCAAGATCCTGGGCGATGCCGTCAAAATCCGCGGCGCGCTGGTGCAGATGGGGCCGCACAAGATCGATCGCGCCAATTGGGATTGGAGCGCGGTCGACGACAATCCCTTCTTCTGCCCCGACCGGCAGATGGCACAGCTTTGGGAAGGCTTTCTCGACGGCGTGCGCAAGGCGGGGAATTCGACCGGCGCGGTCATCGAGGTGGCGGCCGAGGGCGTGGCGCCGGGCTGGGGCGATCCGATCTACGGCAAGCTCGATGCCGATCTCGCCGCGGCGATGATGGGCATCAACGCGGTGAAGGCGGTCGAGATCGGCGCGGGCTTTGCCGCGGCGGCGCTTTCGGGCGCCGAGAACGCCGACGAGATGCGCATGCGCGAGGGCAAGGTTCAATTCCTCTCCAACAATGCGGGCGGCATCCTCGGCGGCATTTCGACCGGCCAGGACGTGGTGCTGCGCTTTGCGGTGAAGCCCTCGAGCTCGATCCTCATTCCGAAGAAGAGCGTCGACCGCAACGGCAAGGAGGTCGAGGTCGCGACCAAAGGCCGCCATGATCCTTGCGTCGGCATCCGCGCCGTGCCGGTCGGCGAGGCGATGATGGCGGCGGTGCTGGCCGATCATTTGCTGCGCCATCGCGCGCAGTGCGGCTGAGCAAAGGCTAAGCGCGATGCGTCGTTTCCTGGTCGGTTTCTTCGCG
>JBJKPV010000199.1:0-2243 GCA_046706015.1 Allostellaceae bacterium
GTTCTGGCGCATGACGCCGCGCGAGTTGGCTTACGCCATCGAAGCGGTAAGCGGCCGTGGCACGCCGCTCGACCGCGCAAGCCTCGATGAGCTGATGAAGAGATATCCCGATGTCCGATGATTATGGCTTCGACTCTTTTGTGCCGACCACCGCGCCGAGTGGGCCCGGCGATATCGGCGGCACCATCGACAAGGTGCACAAGAGCACCAATGCGCTCGGCGTCAGCGCCACCGCGCTGGGCGCCGCCTTGACCAAGGCCTTCGCCGACGCGGTGATCGGCGGCAAGAAGCTCGACGATACGGTCAAGTCGCTCGGCTTGCGGCTGTCCAACATGGCGGTGCAAGCCGCGTTCAAGCCCTTCGCCAAGGATCTCACCAAGGGCCTGACCGGCATCATCAACAATCTGCTCGGCGGCAACGCGATCCCGACCAGCACGCCGAGCATGCCGACGATGCCGTTCGCCTCCGGCGGGGTGATCGGCGCGCCGAGCTATTTTCCGCTCGCGAGCGGCGGCCTCGGCTTGGCGGGCGAGGCCGGCCCCGAGGCGATCATGCCGCTGGCGCGCGGCAGCGACGGCCGGCTCGGCATCAGCATCGCCGGGCAGGGGGCGCCGCCCAATGTCACGGTGCAGATCGCCACGCCCGATCCGAGCAGCTTCCGCCGCTCGGAAGCTTACATCACCGGCCAGATCGCGCGCGCGGTGGCGCGTGGGCAGCGGAGTTTGTGATCACCCTCCCCCTCCAGGGGAGGGTGAAGAGAGAGAAGAATGACCGCATTCCATGAAGTTCTCTTCCCGCTCGACATCGCGCTCAAAAGCGCGGGCGGCCCGCAGCGGCGCACCGACGTGGTGGTGCTCGGCTCCGGCGCCGAGGAGCGCAACGCACGCTGGGCGCATTCGCGCAGGCGCTACGACGCCGGCTACGGCGTGAAGACGTTCGACGCGCTGTCGCAGGTGATCGCTTTTTTCGAGGAGCGGCGCGGCCGCTTGTACGGTTTCCGCTGGCGCGACCGGCTCGACAATTGCTCGGCCGCGCCGGATGCGGCGGTCAGCGCGACCGACCAGGCGATCGGCACCGGCGACGGCGCGGCGAATACGTTCCAGCTGGTGAAGACCTACGGCTCGCTCTATTCGCCCTATCAGCGGCCGATCGTGAAACCGGTGGCCGGCAGCGTGCGCGTGACGGTCGCCGGCACGGAGGCGACGGAGGGCAGCGATTTCACCGTTGATGCGACTACAGGCCTGGTGACCTTTCTTGCCGGTCATATCCCGGCGGTCGGCGCAGTGGTGACCGCCGGCTTCATGTTCGACGTGCCGGTGCGCTTCGACACGGATTATCTGGAGGTCGATCTTTCCGCCTTCGCGGCGGGGGCGATCCCAAGGATCCCGCTGGTGGAGATCAAGCCGTGACCTGCAAGCCGCGGTTCAAACCAGAAGATCGAGCGGCACGTTGAGCACTTTAGCGATCCTCTTCCATACCTCTGCCGTTCCCTTCCTGCGGCCATTTTCGAGGTCGGACAGATAGCCCTGTCCGATGTCGGTCTTGAACGAGAGATAGAGCTGAGGCACATCGCGCCATTCGCGCAGAACGCGAAGCGCGTTTTCACCCTTGGCGATGCGGTCGACGACGCTCTTCGGGATGAGCGGTGCGCCGGCTGCGATCTCCTTGCGCGCGCGGGCGACGAGGCGAGCCGTTCCGCTATCCTCGTCCGCCTCCGCGGCCTTGGCCACCAAAGCTTCATACTCCTTGCGGGGCAGGATGGCGACTTCGCCTTTATCGGTCTTCTTGAAGCGCACGTTCATGGTGATCCCTTCTCAGTCGTAGATTTCTCTGCGATTGCCGACTGCGACAACGATGATCGAGTTCTTCTCCTCGAAGAAAATCACCCGCCAGTCGCCGACCCGCAAGCGGCAACCGGCGCTGCCTCTGAGCCGTTTCACGTCGCCCGAGCCCTTCGCGGCGTAGACCTTCAATTTGGCATCGATCCGCTTGCGCGTATCGGCTGACAATTTCAGCCATTGCCGGGTCGCCGCCGGAGTGAAGGAGATGTCCTTCATTGGAAATGTATCGCATAATGCGATAATCGACGTCAAGCCCGTATATCGCGAAAAGCGATAACTTGGATTCAGAACGAGGGTCGAATGATGCGCTCCATTCCCGCCGCCTTGCAAGACAAGCTCGTTGGCGGCGTCACCACGCTTTGACGCAGCTGGCTGATCACCCGCCACGACGCGCTGCCACAA
>JBJKPV010000200.1:0-6462 GCA_046706015.1 Allostellaceae bacterium
CGCGGGTGATGCACGCGCCCTGGGGCTTTTATCCCGGCGTGGTGGCGCTGACCGCGCTGCTCGCGACCGGCGTCACCTTGCTCGCCGGCCTCGCCGGAAGCTGGCGCGCGCTCGGCGCCAAGGCCGCGCCCTTCCTGCGCAACGAGTAAAGCCGGCTTGCGCTAAACGTTGACCGGCGCGAGCGGCTGGCGCCCGCGGATGATGTCGGCGGCTTTCTCGGCGATCATGATCACCGGCGCGTTGATTTTCCCGCCGACCAGATCCGGCATCACCGAGGCATCGACCACGCGCAAGCCGTCGATGCCGCGCAGCTTCAATTCCGGATCGACGACGGCGGTCTCGTCGCGCTCGCCGCCCATCTTGCACGTGCCGAGCGGGTGATAGACAGTCGTTGCCGTGGCGCGGATATAGTCGTTGAACTCGACATCGGTGGTCTTGTCGACACCCGGCACGGATTCGACGCTGCCGAAACGCTGCAGCGGCGACTGCGCCAGCACCTCGCGCGCCATCCGCATACCGTCGCGAATGACCTTCAGGTCCTTGTCGCGCGAGAAGAAGTTCGGCTCGATCCGGATCGGCGCGCGCGGATCGGCCGAAGCGAGCGAGAGCCGGCCGCGGCTTTCCGGCCTGAGCACCACGGCGCGGCAGCCATAGCCGTCGACGAAGGGCTTCTTGAATGGCGGCAAATAGGGCCCCGCGTCCAAGGGCGCGACGCGGAAGAGGAACTGCACATCGGGCATCTTCTCGGACGGGTCGCTCTTCAAATAAGCCTGGACGTTGTTCATCACCGTCGCCGCCGGCCCGCGGCCGAAGAAATGCGCCCGTGCCAGATGCAGCGCCATGCGATCGACGCGTAGCGCCTTTTGCAGCGGCCCGGGCACGGCGCGGATCGCGTCGACCGCGGCGCCCATATGGTCTTGCAGGTTCTTGCCGATATGGGGCTGATGCAGCTTGACCGCGATGCCATGGCGCTTGAGCTCCTCCGCGTCGCCGATCCCCGACAGCATCAGGAGTTGCGGCGAATTGATCGCGCCGCCGGCGAGGATCACCTCGCGGCCGGCGCGCGCGATCTTGGTTTCGCCGCGCTGCTCGTATTGAACGCCGACGGCGCGCGTGCCCTCAAAGAGGATGCGCGAGGCGAGCGCCTCGACCTCGACCGTCAAATTCTTGCCGCGCGCCAGCGCCGGATGGAGATAGGCGACGGCCGCGCTGCAGCGGTGCCCGTTCTTGATCGTCGACTGCGCGCGACAGAAGCCTTCTTGCTGCGCACCGTTGTAATCCTCGGTAAAGGGAAAGCCGGCGAGCTTTCCCGCCTCGATGATCGCTTCGTTGATGGGATCGTCCGATTTCGGAAAGATCGTGCCGAGCGGCCCGTCGCCGCCGCGAAAGGAAGAGGCGCCGCCCTCCCAGCTTTCCGAGCGCCGGAAATAGGGCAGGACATGGGCGTAGGCCCATTGGCTCAGCCCGGCCGAAGCCCAGCGGTCATAATCGCCGCGATGGCCGCGGACATAGGCGAGGCCGTTGATCGAGGAGGAGCCGCCAATCACTTTGCCGCGATTGACCGGGATGCGGCGGTTAACCGTGCCGGGCTGGGGCTCGATCGAGTACATCCAATCCTTGCGCCGCTGCAGGACATTGCGACCCCAGGCGAGCGGTATGTGCAGCCAGAAATCGCGATCCCAGCCGCCCGCTTCGAGCACCAGCACGCGCACCGCCGGGTCTTCGGTCAGGCGATAGGCGAGCGTGCAGCCCGCCGAGCCGGCGCCGACGATGACGTAATCGTAGTCGAAGCCGTTAACGGCCATCGTGTTCCTCCCATTAAATCGCTGTTACCCGCCATCGTGGCCAAAGATTCCGCCGCTGTCCACGCCCGGCCGGGGCTCGCCTGGGCATCGGCGGGATTGAATTCACGCCTGAATCTGCCAATATTTGCGCCAAGAGCATAACTCTCGAGGTAGCAGGGGGTCACATGTCTTACGACTCGAACAATCGCTGGTCGGCCAGCGCCAACACGGCCATCCCGCAAGTCGGGATCGATGTTGGCCTGCGCAACTACATGCTGCGCGTCTACAACTACATGGGCGGCGCCCTTGCCGTTACCGGCCTCGTCGCCTGGTTCGCGCAGGGCTTTGTGGCGCAGCAGGCACAGCAGCATTCGCCGCTGCTCTGGATCATGATGTTGGCGCCGCTCGCCTTCGTCTTGGTGCTGAGCTTCGGCATCCAGAAGATGAGCCTCGGCGCCGCGCAGGCGACCTTCTGGGCCTATGCCGCGGTCATGGGCCTGTCCATGTCGACGATCTTCCTCGTCTATACCGGCGCCAGCATCGCTCAGGT
Source organism: Allostellaceae bacterium (assembly GCA_046706015.1). Taxonomy (GTDB): domain Bacteria; phylum Pseudomonadota; class Alphaproteobacteria; order ATCC43930; family CGMCC-115725; genus CAIKMD01. Next base: position 2,335 of record JBJKPV010000200.1, read on the forward strand.
GTTCTTCATCACCGCGGCGACGTTCCTGGCGATGAGCCTTTACGGCTATACGACGAAGCGGGATCTGGCACGGTTCGGCGCCTTCCTGTTCATGGGCCTGATCGGCATCGTCATCGCCTCGCTGGTGAACATCATCATCCATTCGGCGGCGATGCAGTTCGCGATCTCGGTGATCGGCGTCGTCGTCTTCACCGGCCTGACCGCTTGGGACACGCAGCGGATCAAGGAGATGTATTGGGAAGGCGATGGCACGGTGGTCGCCGGCAAGAAGGCGATCATGGGCGCGCTCGCGCTCTATCTCGACTTCATCAACCTCTTCATCATGCTGATGCAGCTGATGGGCACGCGCCGCGACTAACCGGCTCACGGCATAGAACCAAAACGGGCCCGGAAGCGAGCGCTTCCGGGCCCGTTTCTTTGCCGGCTTGTTGCTTCAGACGCGGCCGTAGAGCGGGACGACGGCGCCGGTGGTGACGCGATTGTCGGGCGATGCCAACTGGCAGATCACGGCAGCGATGTCGTCGGCCTTGGGCCAGAGCGCATAGCTAGCCGTCGGCATGGCGCGGCGATTGGCCGGTGTGTCGATGATCGACGGCGCGACCGCGTTGACCAGGATTCCCTCGCCGACCACTTCGACCGCGAGCGCCTGGGTGAGGGTCGCGACGCCGCCCTTGCTCGCGGCATAGGCCACGGCGCCGGCGCCGAAGCGCGGTTCGAGCGCGGGACGCGCCGCGATATTGACGATGCGGCCGCCTTCTTTGCCGGCGCGGCGCATCGCGCGCACCGCCGCCGAGCAGCAAAGAAAGCAGGTCACGAGATTGGTACGCAGCATGGTGACGAGATCGCTCTCGCTCGCATCGGCGACGGCGCCCGAAGCGAAACCGCCGGCAAGATGGATCGAGCCCCACAGCTTCGGCACGCCGTCATAGATGCGGGTCACCGCCGCTTGGGAAGCGAGGTTGCCGCCGGAAATCAGCTTCACCCGCGGATGCTCGCGATGCGGATATTTCTTTTCCTCTTCCTCGATGTAATAAGGGATGTGGCAGGTGGCGCCGGCCGCGAGCAACGCGCCGACCACCGCGACACCGAGCGCGCCGGTGCCGCCGGTAACGATAAGATGCCGATCGCCGAAATCGAGGGACATGCCGCGGTCTCCTGCGCGCCGCGCTCAGAAATCCGTGCAGCGACCGTTGAACTCCCAGTCGCCATGGCGCGTCGGCTCGGGACCGGGCGGACCGCCGATCTCGCGCGGTGGTTTTGCCGCGGTCTTGGGAAGCGTTGGCACAGGAGCCGGCTTGGCGCGCGGCGTTGTTTCAGCCTTTTCCATAAGACCTATATGACGCCGGGCCGGCCTTTTTGCCAAGAAGAAGAACCGCGCCTATAGAGCGTTGATGAAATCTTCACCACAAAGCGAGGCGCAAGGCGAAGCGACCGGCGAGGCCTGTCCGCATTGCGGCAAGCCGCTATCGCTTTGTGTTTGCGCCGGCATCGTGCCGCTCGCCAATCGCATCGAATTGCTCATTCTGCAGCACCCCCAGGAACAGGATCGCGAGCTCGGCACGGCGCGGCTCGCCGTTCTCCAACTCCAGCATGCGACCCTGAAGATCGGGCTGAGCTGGCCAAGCCTCGCCAAGGCGCTCGGTCACCCCGCCGATCCGCGGCGCTGGGCCGTGCTCTATCTCGGATCCTCGTCCGGAGCGAGCTTGCCGCGTGAGCGCGAGATCGTCGCGGTCGATGCCAAGGGCGCGCCGCTCGCGCCTGGCGATGAGCGGCTGGAGGCCATCGAAGGTATCGTGCTGCTCGACGGCAGCTGGAGCCAGGCAAAGACGCTGTGGTGGCGCAACCCGTGGGTGTTGAAATGCCGCCGTCTCGTTCTCAATCCGCGACAGGTTTCGCGCTATGGCAAGTTGCGCCGCGAGCCGCGCCGCGAAGGGCTGTCGACGCTCGAAGCCGCCGCCCTTGTCCTCGCGCGACTTGGCCGCCAGCCCGAGATCGAAACCGCTTTGCTCGACCGCTTCAGCCGGCTGTTGGAGCGCTATCGCTGTCTTTCTCGCGCATCTTGACGAAACTACGGCATTTTGAGGGCCGAACTAAGAAAATGCCGCGCTATTGAAGCGGCTTGCGCGAAGCGCCAGCTTTTAAAAATGCAGGGTTTATCAACCGCTCGCGGCACGCTCACCACGGTTTCGGCACGCAGCGCGGCGCTCGATCTGATCGGCACCGTGTTGCGCCAGCGACACCCGCTCGACGAAGCCATCGAGGATCACCCCAGCATCTCGGAATTGCCGGCGCGCGATCGCGCCTTCACGCGTTTGCTCGTCGCCACCGTGCTGCGCCGCCTCGGTCAGATCGATGCGATGATCGCGCATTGTCTCGAAAAGCCGCTGCCGATGCGCGCGGCCGCGACGCAGGATCTGCTCCGTCTCGGCATCGCGCAGCTGCTGTTCTTGCGCACGCCGCCGCACGCCGCGGTCGCGACCACCGTCGATCTCGCGGAGTCGCGCGGATTCCTCTCCTACAAAGGTCTGGTCAATGCCGTGTTGCGCCGCTTGAGCCAGGAGGGCGCGGCGCTGATCGCGGGACAGGACGAAGCGTTCCTCAACGTGCCCGCTTGGTTGTGGCGCAATTGGTGCGACGCCTATGGCGAGCAGACGACGCGGGCGATCGCGCACGCGCATCTGCACGAGGCGCCGCTCGATATTTCTGTTCGCGCCGATCCCGAACTGTGGCGCGAGCGTCTCGACGCCACGCTGCTGCCGACCGGGAGCCTCCGGCGCCAGGGCGGCGGCGCGATCGCCAGCCTGCCGGGTTATCATGACGGCGCCTGGTGGGTGCTAGACGCGGCCGCGGCCATTCCGGCGAAGCTCCTCGGCGATATCGCCGGCGAGACGGTGCTCGATCTTTGCGCCGCGCCTGGCGGCAAGACCGCGCAACTCACCGCCGCCGGCGCCAAGGTGATCGCGCTCGATCGCTCGCCGCGCCGCGTCGACCGGCTCAACGCCAATCTCGCTCGCCTTCACTTGAACGCCGAGACCCGCGTCGCCGACGCGATCCAATGGCGGCCGCCGGCACCGGTGCGCTTCATCCTGCTCGATGCACCCTGCACCGCGACCGGCGCGATCCGGCGCCATCCCGACGTGCCGCATCTGAAGTCCCAGGATGACGTGATCCGGCTCGCGGGCGTCCAGGAAAGACTCCTGGCCGCGGCAATCGCCATGCTGGCGCCGGGCGGCACAATGGTCTTCTGCACCTGCTCGCTCGAGCCGCAAGAAGGCAAGCAGCAGATCGAACGGTTGCTTGCCGCCGGCGCGTCGGTGCAGCGCGCGCCCATCGACCCCGCCGAGATCGGCGGGCTCGCCGAATGCGTCAGCGCCGAGGGCGATCTGCGCACCTTACCTTGACAACTCGCCGATCGCGACGGGTTGGACGGATTTTTCGCGGCCAGGCTGCGGCGAATTTAGCCTGCGGCGATGCTTGACAGCGGCGGGGGCCTCATGCCTTCCTCGCCGCCATGAAAAACGAACAGCCGTTGATCGACTGGCCCAAGGAAGGGCCGACCCGCGCACCCTATCGCGTCATGAACGATCCCGAGGTTTATGCGCTCGAACAAGAGCGCATTTTCCGCGGCCCGACCTGGCATTATCTCTGCCTCGACGTCGAGATCCCCGAGCCCGGCGACTATCGCACCGCCTTCATCGGCGAGACGCCGATCATCGTCGTGCGCGACGAGGATGGGCAGATCAATGCGATGGTCAATCGCTGCGCCCATAAGGGCTCGCTCTTGTGCATCGAGCCTTGCGGCAAGCGCAAGCAATTCGCCTGCGTCTATCACGCCTGGACCTACGATCTCAAAGGCAAGCTGACCTCGATCGCGTTCCAGCGCGGGCTCGCCGGGGCGGGCGGCATGCCGTCCGATTTCGACATGAGCCAGCACGGGCTCGAGCGCATCCGCGTCGAGAATTTCTGCGGCATGGTGTTCGGCACCTTCAGCACGGCGCTCGAAGACGTCGAGACCTATCTCGGCCCCGACATGGCCGCTCATGTCCGGCGCGTCTTCAATCGCCCGGTCGAGGTGATCGGCTATTACCATCAGGTCCTGCCGAACAATTGGAAGCTCTATATGGAGAA
>JBJKPV010000201.1:0-8406 GCA_046706015.1 Allostellaceae bacterium
CGAAGGAAAAGGACCTGGTCCCGTTCCGCATCGTCGGGGGCGATAATGGCGACGCCTGGGTCGAGAGCCGCGGCAAGAAATACGCGCCCTCCCAGATCAGCGCCTTCGTCCTGCAGAAGATGAAGGAAACCGCCGAGGCTTATCTCGGCGAGCCCGTCACCGAGGCGGTGATCACGGTCCCCGCTTACTTCAACGACAGCCAGCGCCAGGCGACCAAGGATGCCGGCAAGATCGCCGGGCTCGAAGTCCTGCGCATCATCAACGAGCCGACCGCCGCCGCGCTCGCCTATGGGCTCGAGAAGAAAGGCACCGGCACGATCGCGGTCTATGACCTCGGCGGCGGCACTTTCGACGTCTCGGTCCTGGAGATCGGCGACGGCGTCTTCGAGGTGAAGTCGACCAACGGCGATACCTTCCTCGGCGGCGAGGATTTCGACAAACGCATCATCGATTACCTGGCCGACGAGTTCAAAAAGGAACAGGGCATCGACCTGCGCAGCGACCGGCTCGCGCTCCAGCGCCTCAAGGAGGCGGCGGAGAAGGCGAAGATCGAGTTGAGCTCCACGATGCAGACCGAGGTCAACCTGCCCTTCATCACCGCCGATCAGACCGGGCCGAAGCATCTCAACATCAAGCTGACGCGCGCCAAGCTCGAAGCGCTGGTCGATGACCTGATCGAGCGGACGATCGAGCCTTGCCGCAACGCGCTGAAGGATGCGGGCTTGAAGGCGTCGGAGGTCAACGAGGTGATCCTGGTCTGCGGCATGTCCCGCATGCCCAAGGTTATCGAGGTGGTGAAGCAGTTCTTCGGCAAAGAGCCGAACCGCTCGGTCAATCCGGACGAGGTCGTGGCCGTTGGCGCCGCGATCCAGGCCGGCGTGCTCAAGGGCGAGGTGAAGGACGTTCTGCTGCTTGACGTGACGCCCTTGTCGCTCGGCATCGAGACGTTGGGCGGCGTCTTCACCCGTCTGATCGATCGCAACACCACGATCCCGACCAAGAAGAGCCAGACCTTCTCGACCGCCGAAGACAATCAGACCGCGGTGACGATCCGCGTCTTCCAGGGCGAGCGCGAGATGGCCGCCGACAACAAGATCTTGGGTCAGTTCGATCTCGTCGGCATGCCGCCGGCGCCGCGCGGCATGCCGCAGATCGAGGTCACCTTCGATATCGACGCCAACGGCATCGTCAGCGTTCAGGCTAAGGACAAGGCCACCGGCAAGGAGCAGCAGATCCGCATCCAGGCCTCGGGCGGTTTGTCGCAAGGCGACATCGACAAGATGGTGAAGGACGCCGAGGCGCATGCCGGGGAAGACAAGAAGCGGCGCGAGCTGGTCGAGGCGCGCAACCAAGCCGAAGGGCTCGTCCACACCACCGAGCGCACCTTGAAGGAGGCCGGCGACAAGGTGCCTGCGGGCGAACGCGAGGCGGTCGAGCAGGCCCTTACCGCGCTCAAGGATGTGTTGAGCGGCGAGGATGTCGGCGCGATCAAGGCCAAGACCGAGGCCTTGGCGCAGGTCTCGATGAAGATCGGCGAGGCCATGTACAAGGGGCAAGGCGCGGCCGGCGGCGAGGCTGGGCCTCAGCCGGGCGGTCCGCAAGCGGGCGGTGGCGCTCAGGGCGAGGCCGGCAGCGAGAAGGTGGTCGACGCCGATTTCGAAGAGGTCGACGACAAGAAGCGCGGCTCGGGAGATTGAGCCCGGCTGCAAGGTGAACGGCAACCGCCCCGGAACACCGGGGCGGTTTGCTGTCCAGGGGGCGTGACGAGGTTCGGCGGGGTGTACGGGTAACGGCGATGGCGAAGCAAGACTTCTACGAGCTCTTGGGCGTGCCGCGCGACGCCTCGGCCGACGACATCAAGAAGGCATTCCGCAAGCTCGCGATGCAATGCCACCCCGATCGCAATCCGGGCGACAAGCACGCCGAGCAACGCTTCAAGGACATCAACGAGGCCTATGACGTCCTCAAGGACGATCAGAAGCGCGCGGCTTACGATCGCTTCGGCCACGCCGCCTTCGAGAATGGCGGTCGCGGTCCGGGCGGCGGCGATTTCGGCTTTGGTGGCGGCTTCGCCGACATCTTCGAAGAGATGTTCGGCTCGATGATGGGCGGCCGCGGCGGCCAAGGCGGCGGCAATCGCGGCAACGATCTTCGCTACAATCTCGAGATCACGCTCGAAGAGGCGTTCAACGGGCGCGAGACGCAAGTGCGTGTGCCGAGCTTGGCGGCCTGCGAGGCGTGCCATGGCAGTGGTGCCGAACCGGGCTCGCGGCCGACCAATTGCCCGACCTGCCGCGGCGTCGGGCGCGTGCGCACGAAGCAGGGCTTCTTCACCATGGAGCGGACCTGTCCCGCCTGCCATGGCGCCGGCAAGGTAATCGACAAGCCGTGCCGCAACTGCGCCGGCCAGGGCCGCGTGCGCAAGGAGAAGACGCTCAATGTCACGATCCCGCCGGGTGTCGAAGACGGTACGCGCATAAGGCTCGCGGGCGAGGGCGAAGCCGGCCTGCGTGGCGGCGGCAATGGGGATCTCTATATCTTCCTCGCGGTGAAGCCGCATCGCCTGTTCCAACGCGACGGCGCCAATGTCCATTGCCGCGTGCCGATCTCGATGCCGACGGCCGCCTTGGGCGGCGCGGTCGAGGTGCCGACGATCGATGGCGGCCGCGCCAAGGTGATGATCCCGGCCGGCACGCAATCGGGCCACCAGTTCCGGCTCAAGGGCAAAGGCATGTCGGTGCTGAGGAGCCATGTGCGCGGCGACATGTTCGTACAGGTGAGCGTCGAGACCCCGGTCCATCTCACCAAGCGGCAGCAGGAATTGCTGCGCGAGTTCGAAAAAGAAGGCGGCGAGCGCACTCATCCCGAAAGCGAAGGCTTCTTCAGCAAGGTGAAGGAGTTCTTCGAAGATCTGCGTGAATAGCAGCGCCGACGCCGTTCCTCTCTCGCCTCGTTCTGTCTGGTCGGCTCTCGCGCTCTTATGGCTGGCGGGCCTCGGCCTGCGCCTCACTTTATTGGCCGTGCCGCCGCTCATCCCGATGATCCATGCCGAGCTTCATCTCAGCGAGACGGAGATCGGCACGCTCGGCACCTTGCCCTCGCTGCTCTTGGCCGCCGCCGCCATCCCGGGCTCTTTGCTGATCGCGCGCTTCGGCGCGACCGCCGCGCTCGTCGTGGGACTTCTACTGGTCGGCCTCGGTTCGGCGGCGCGCGGCGGCGCTTCGGGGATCGGGTTGCTCTATGCCACGACGATGATCACCAGCGCGGGCGTCGCGATCATGCAGCCGGCGCTGCCGCCTTTGGTACGTGCCTGGCTCCCCGAGCGCGTGCCGCTTGCGACCGCGGTCTACACCAACGGCTTGCTCGTAGCCGAGACGCTCGCCGTCGCGCTCACCATTCCTGTGGTGCTGCCGCTGGCGGGCGGAAGCTGGCGGCTCGCCTTCGTCTATTGGGGCGTGCCGGTGATCGCGATCGCGGCCATCGTGATGCTGTTCGCGCCGCGGGCCGAGAAGCCGATGACCGCGACGCCGCGGCGCTGGTGGCCCAATTGGCGCGACAAGCGTCTGTGGCGCCTGGCACTTTGTCTCGGCTGCATCAACACCTGCTATTTCGCAACCTATACGTTTCTCCCCGACTATCTTCACGCCGTAGGACGCCCCGATCTCATCAGCGCGGCCCTGACCGCGCTCAATTTCTGCCAATTGCCGGCCTCGTTTCTAATGCTCGGCGCGGCCCCGCTCTTGGTGCGCCGTCATGCCGCCAATGTCGTGATCGGGCTTTTGAGCCTTGCCAGCGTCGCGGGCATCGCGACCAGCGCCGGCGCCTGGACCGTCTTCTGGGCCGGCCTGCTCGGCTTCACCGTCGCCAGCGGACTCATCCTCATCCTCGCCTTGCCGCCGCTCTTGAGCGCGCCCGAGGATGTGCATCGCCTCGCTTCGGCGATGTTCACCATCTCCTATCCTTGCGCGGTGCTGATGTCGATCGTCGGCGGCTATGCCTGGGACGCGACTCATCTGCCTTGGATCGCCTTCGCGCCGATCGGTTTCTGCGCTCTCGTCCTCACCTTCTTGCCGTTGAGCATCGAATTTCACGCGCCCGCGCCATGACCGCATTGCGCTGGTTGCGCCGCAGCATTCGCCCTAAGCTTTCTTCGGGTTTTCCGATCATGCAGGCGCGATGCGCGATTCCGTGACACCGGGCGCGGCCGGCTTCAGCCACCGCGACATCCTTCACATGCTAAGCGGCACGATGCTCGGCATGTTTCTGGGTGCGCTCGATCAGACCATCGTCGCAACCGCCTTGCCGGCTATGGCAGGCGAGCTCCACGGCATGGAATACATGTCCTGGGCGGTCTCTGCCTATCTTTTAACCTCGACCGCAGCAACGCCGATCTACGGCAAGCTCAGCGATCTTTACGGCCGTCGCCCGCTCTTCATCGCGGCGATTGGCTTTTTCCTTCTCGGTTCGCTGATCGGCGGCCTGGCGCAGAGCATGACGCAGCTGATCGCCGGCCGCACGGTGCAGGGGCTGGGCGGCGGCGGGCTCATCTCGCTCGCCATGACCATCATCGCCGACATCATTCCGGCGCGCGAGCGCGGCCGCTATCAGGCCTATTTCTCGACCGTCTGGGCGGTTTCGACCCTGGGCGGGCCGATGCTGGGCGGGTTCCTGGTCGACGCCGCCTCCTGGCGCTGGGTGTTTTGGATCAACATCCCGATCGCGGTGCTGGGTCTCGTCATCTGCAACGCCGCCTTGAAGCGCCTGCCGGTTCCGGGGCGGACCAAGCGGATCGACTATCTCGGCGCGGCGCTGATGGTGCCGGCGATCGTGGCGCTGCTGTTGGTGACGACCTGGGGCGGCACTGAATTCGCCTGGACCTCGCCCGTCATTCTGGGTTTGCTCGGCCTCGGCATCGCCCTCATCGTGCTGCTCGTCTTCCAGGAACTCCGCGCCGACGACCCGCTGCTGCCGCTGCGACTTTTCCGCAACAACGTCTTCGTCATCGGCAACAGCCTTGCCTTTCTGATGGGCGCCGCCTCGGCCGGCGCGACCATTTTCCTGCCGCTCTTCCTCCAGGTCGTGATCGGCGCGAGTGCCGGCAATTCGGGCTTGCTGATCACGCCGATGATGCTCGGCATCACCATCGGCGCCACCTTTACCGGACGCTTCATCCGCAAGACCGGCCGCTACAAGATCGTACCGCTGATCGGTTTGGGCATCGCCATGGCGTCGTTTCTGCTCTTCGTCGGCGTGACGCGCGCCACCCCCGCCTATCTCTACGCCCTCTACATGACCGCGCTCGGCTTCGGCTTGGGCCCGGCGGGGCCGATGGTATCGATCGCGGTGCAAAACGCGGTCGAACTGCGCGACCTCGGCACGGCGACCTCGCTCACCTCCTTCTTCCGCTCGATGGGCGGGTCCTTCGGCGTCGCCATGATGGGCGCGATCCTGTTCTCGGGCCTGGCGCAGCAAACGCACGGCTCCTCGCTCGGCCTCAGCGCGAGCGGGTTGCTGCATGGCGGGCCGGCGATGATCGCATCCTTGCCCGAAGCCCTGCGCCAACTGATCGTCGCAAGCTTCTCGCACTCCTTCCGCTATGTCTATTTCACCGGCGCCGGGATCTGTGCGCTCGGCGTCGCGCTTGCCGTCTTCATCAAGGAATTGCCGTTGCGCACGCGCGTCGGGACGCCGCCGCCGCAACAGCCGGCTCGAGCCGCCGGCGAGGCGCTGCCGCGCCCCGCCGAAGCGGTCGGCGCGGGATTCGATCGTGCGGAGCCCTAATGTTGCGGCTGGTGCCCGTTATTTGGCTGGAACGGTTTCCCGCTTGACGCTTTGACGCTCGGCCGGATCGGTCAGCGCCTCGGCCAGCCGCTCGCGAATATCGGCCAGCTTGCGCTCATGCTCGATCTTATGGCCGAACAGGTCCTTGACGTAGAACACGTCGACGACCTTCTCGCCATAGGTCGAGATCTTGGCACTCGAGATCTGGAGATTGAGGTGGGTGAGTGCACCGGTGACCTCGTAGAGCAGGCCCGGCCGGTCGCGCCCGTTCACCTCGATCACCGTGTAGGTGCGCGAGGCGTTGTTGTCGATGAGGACGCGCGGCGGCACGGTGAAGACTCGTGTGCGGCTCGGGACTTTCTCCGGCGCATCGAGCTCGACGCGCGGCCTCACCTTTCCCATCAGCACGTTCTCGAACATCACCGCGAGCTTGGCGAGCTTCTGCGGCTGATCGAAGGGACCGCCCGCCCGGTCCTGAACCCAGAAGGTGTCGAGCGCCATGCCGTTCGAGAGCGTATGGATCTTCGCGTCGACGATATTGGCGCCGGCCAAGGCGAGCGCGCCGGCGATACGCGAGAACAGGCCCGGATGGTCGGCGGTGTAGACCGTGACCTCGGTGACCGACCGCGTTGTGTCGACGCGCGAGTCGACGGTTAGCGGCGCGCCGCTGCGCTCGGCCTCGCGGATGAGCCGGGCGTGGCGCGACTGGGTTTCGGCGTCGAAGCTCAGCCAGTAGAGCGGATAGCCCTTGGCGATGAAGCTGTCGATCTCGACGGCCGAGAAATCCGGCAATTTCTGGCGCAGCGCGTCCTGCGCCGCCTTGACGCGCTGCTCGCGCGCCGACGGATCGATCCCGCCCGACATCATTTCGGTGCTGCGGTGGTAGAGCTCGCGCAAGAGTGCCGCCTTCCAGCCGTTCCAGACATTCGGACCGACCGCCCTGATGTCGGCGATGGTGAGAATGAGGAGGAGCTTCAACCGCTCGGGCGATTGCACGCGATCGACGAAATCGTGAATGGTTTGCGGATCGTCGATGTCGAATTTGAAGGCGGTGCTGCTCATCAGCAGATGCCAGCGCACCAGCCAGGTGACGGTCTCGGTCTCCTCGTCGCTGAAGCCCAGGCGCGGCCCGAGCTTTTCCGCCACTTGCGCGCCGAGGATCGAATGATCGCCGCCGCGTCCCTTGGCGATGTCGTGAAGCAGCACCGCGAGATAGAGGACGCGGCGCGAATCGATGGTCGGGAAGATCGAGGTGGCGAGTGGAAGCTCGCCTTTCAAGCCACCGCTCTCGATCTGGTGCAGGATGCCGATCGCGAAAAGCGAGTGCTCGTCGACCGTATAGACGTGATACATGTCGTATTGCATTTGCGCGACGACGCGGCCGAAATCGGGCACGAAGCGGCCGAACACGCCGGCCTCGTTCATCCAGCGCAGCGCGATTTCGGGATTTTTCTTCGAGGTCAGGATTTCGACGAAGAGCCGGTTCGCCTCGGCGCTGTTGCGCAGATCATTGTCGATCAGCTTCAGCGATTGAGCGGCGAGCCGCAGCGCGTGCGGATGGACGTCGAGTCCTTCCTTCTGCGCGACGTAAAAGAGGCGGATCAACGCCACCGGATCGTAGCGGAATTGATGCTCGCTGGAAACGTCGAGCCGCCCCGCATCGACCGAGAAGCCTTCGACCGAACGTTTGGTCCATGCCCAGCGCTTCAAGGAGAAGCGCGGCTGGTGGCGATGCTCCGATTCGAGGAAGGCGCAGAAGATCCGCGTCAGATCGCCGACATCCTTCGCCACCAGGAAATAGTGCTTCATGAAGCGCTCGACGCCGCGCGTACCGGCGTGATCGGTATAGCCCATAAGCCGGCCCACCTCGCTCTGGCGGTCGAAGGTCAGGCGGTCCTCGGCGCGGTCGGCGAGGAAATGCAGATGGCAGCGCACAGTCCAGAGGAAGTTCTGGGCCCGCGCGAAGCGCTGCGCCTCCTTGGGCGACAGCACCTTGAGATCGACCAGCTTGTTCATGCTGTCGACGCGATAAACGTATTTGGCGATCCAGAAGAGGGTGTGGAGGTCGCGTAAGCCGCCCTTGCTCTCCTTGACGTTGGGCTCGACCAGGTAGCGCGAATCCCCCAGACGCTCGTGCCGCTGGTCCCGTTCGAGCAGCTTCGCGGTGATGAAATCGACCGAGGTCTTCTTGACGATCTCGGCGTCGAAGCGGCGTTTCAGCTCGGCGAAGAGATCCTGATCGCCCCAGATATAGCGGGCCTCGAGTACGGCGGTGCGAATCGTCAGGTCGGCTTCGGCCTGGCGCAAGGTCTCCTCGACCGAGCGCGTCGCTTGCCCGACCTTCAGCCCCATATCCCAGAGCGTATAGAGCATGTACTCGACGACCTGCTCGGTATAGGGCGTCGGCTTGTAGGAGGTGAGGAACAGCAGATCGATGTCGGAATAGGGCGCGAGCTCGCCGCGGCCATAGCCGCCGACGGCGATCAGCGTCATATGCTCGCCCTTGCTCGGATTGGCGTTGCTGTAGACATGCGCGCCGACGAAATCGTGCAGCACGCGGATGATCTGATCCATCAGGAAGGCGAGCGCATGGACGGTCTCGGTGCCCGAGGCACCGGCTTCGAA
>JBJKPV010000202.1:0-4823 GCA_046706015.1 Allostellaceae bacterium
CCGTGATGTATGGGCTTTTCGACGCGGCGCGGATCATTCGTCCCGTGGCGCGCGTCGAACGCTTCTTCGGTGTCGAGGTATTGCACGGCGGCGCCGCGACGACTGAAGTCGCCCGCCCGGTCAAGCCGGAGAACAGTGCTCGGCGGTGAACGCGCGCACCAACCGCCTGAGACGCAGGGATGACGCCTTGTCGCGCGACAATGTCGTCCTTGGCGGCAAGGTGTCGCCGTTGCCGAGCCGCAAGAAAACGCCTTAGAGCGCGCAAGCAGCGGCGCTTTCCGTCTCTCGTGTGTGTCAGGATTACAGGGATTTAAGATTCGCGCCTCGCGAAAGCCGCGCCTTGCTTTGATGCCAATGCAAGTTAGATATAGGCAAAGATCGCCATCGACGAGCATTGGCGGCAAAGGCGGACAGGCAGAATGAATAGCGTTGGTCACCTCGAGGCGTCGCAAGATGGGTACGCGGCCGGCAGGGTTCCGGTATCGCCGGCGCAACTTTGGCGCTGGCTCGCCCCCGGCCTTGCTGGCGTCGCGCTGGTCCTGGCGTTTCTCATCGGCCTCTGGGGCGCGAGCCGCGCGGTCGATTCCGGCAGCGAGGCCGTGGGCTTCGGCACCGCGGGGCTCGCGCTTCTGGCGCTAGGCTGGGAATTGAAGGCCTATTGTGACGGCACGATCAAGCTGTCGCTGCTGGTCGATACCAGCGAGGCGCTGTTGCTCCTGGTCGGGGTTCTCACTTTGCTCGGCGTTGCCGGCCTCGTCGTCGCCGGGCTCAGCGCCGATCCGACCGTCGAGGTCGCGGGCTTCACGCTTTTCCTCATCGATGTCGGGCTCATCTTTCTCAACGTGAAGCATTACTTCGACCGGCGGGACGCGCGCGACAAGGAGAGCGCGAGCCCGCAAGCCTGAAACACGGCCGGTCTAGACGCCGCGCCAACGCGCGCCCGCAGCCGCCCGCGCTATCCAGCGAACCCAGGCGGCGCTCGCTGGGTCCTCTTCCGCCGGCGCCCAGGGCGCGAATTCCTTGTCGAGCGCCGCGACATAAGGTCCGGGCTTCACCTCGAGCGCGACGCTGCCGGGCGCGGTGAAGACGAAGCTGTGCCAAGTCGCGCCCGGAATCTCGATCACGGCGGCGGCGCCGGCAGCGAGCGCGCAACGCCGCGCGATCGTGCCGTCATCGGCGAAGAGGATCGCGTCGATGCCGCCGCGCAGCGCGCAGAAAAGCTCCCATCGCGACGCCGCGTGGCGATGCGGCCGGATATAGCTCTCGGGATCGCCGGCGTTGAGAAAGCGCTGGATCGGATCGGCCGGCGTTGCGTGGAGATTGAGATTGACGCGGCGGCGCGGCGCGGCGCGCGCCCGCGCGATCAAGGCATCGATCGTGCCCGGTTCGATGAAGATCGGCTCGCTCTCGGCCGGCATCCCGCACCCTTCGCTCATCCGAGAGCATAAGGCGCCGGCGCGGGCAGCGGCAACCGCCAGCAGAGACGGCGTGAGGAATCGATCGCGGCTAGATCGCGCTCAGCAGGTCGTGCGTCATCGTGATCGACGCGCTCGCCACCTTCGCGGCCGCCGCATAGGCTTGCTGCGCGACGATGAGATTGACGAGCTGGTTGCTGAGATCGACCTCCGCCGAGGACGAGGCGATGATCGGCCCGACCGTAACGCCGGGATTCATCGCGATGAAGTTCGTTTGCTGCGGCGTGTAGCCTGGCGTGTCGGCATTGGCGATGTTGTTCGCAATGACGCCGACATTGACCCCTTGCGCTTGCAGCGCGGTCGCAGCGATGTTCAAGGCGTCCATCATGCGCGTCTTTTGTCCACGGCAAATCTCGACGCAGCAATCAAACATCATCACTCTTTGACGCGCCGTAAACATTCGCTGCCATTTAGCGCGCATTTTAGCGATTGATCGCGCGGCTCGATTCGCGCCGCGCCGCAATTTTCGCGCACGTCTCGCCGCGACGACAATGCGCGGAGAAACTGTCACGATGGCACGATAAATCACCGACGATAGTTTTCTCGCCCACCCTTGGCGTCACCTATCATCAAGGCTCCGGCCGCATGCTGTCGGCGTCGCGCTGGGCGCCGCGCCAGCTGGGGAATTGGTGGAGATCTATCATGCAGATCATCGGCATCGCTTCGCAAAAAGGAGGCTCGGGCAAGACGACCCTCGCCGGCCATCTCGCGGTGGAGGCCGAGCGCGCGGGCGCCGGGCCGGTCGCGCTGGTCGATACCGACCCTCAGGGTAGCCTCTCCGAGTGGTGGAACGCCCGCGCGGTCGAGACGCCGCGCTTCGCGCGTACCACGGCGGCGCGGCTTGCGCAGGACGTGGACCAACTGCGCGCGCTCGGGATCAAGCTTCTGATCATCGACACGCCGCCGGCGATCGAGGCGACGATTTCAGACGTCATCAATCTGTGCGATCTGGTGGTCGTGCCGGTGCGGCCGAGCCCGCATGATCTGCGCGCTGTCGGCGCCACGGTCGACATGGTGGAGCGGCTGGCGAAGCCGCTCGTCTTCGTCGTCAACGACGCGACGCCGCGGGCGCGGATCACCTCGGAAGCGATCATGGCGCTGTCCCAGCATGGAACCCTGGCGCCTTCCGTCCTCCATCACCGCACGGCCTTCGCCGCCAGCATGATCGACGGGCGGACCGTGAGCGAGGTTCGCGGCGAGGCGCGCAGCGCCGACGAGATCACGGCGCTGTGGCAGTATCTGTGGGAGCGCCTCACCCGAGGCACGCATCCCGTCTTTGCGTCATCGCTTGTGGCGCCAGCGCCGACCGCCGGCGCTTCGGTCGCAGCCTGGGTGGCGTCATGAGTCGATTCGACTCCGCGTCACTGACGGCGGATCTGCTCGCAACCAAGGGCGAGGCCCGTCCGACCAAGCTCGCCTCGCCCTTCGGCGACCGCATCGGGCTCGCCTCGATTTACGGCGGCGCGTCGCTTCACAGCTTTCCGCGGCTCAACCCGCTTGCGTCGCGCGGCGAGCCGCAATGCCGGATGCTGTTGCGCATCGACGAGCAGCGCCGCCACCGCCTGCGCCTCGCCGCCGCTCATCTCGGCAAGAGCAGCCAAGCCGTGCTCGTCGCGGCGCTCGATCACTATCTGAGCCGCGTCGTGCCGACGCTTTTGGCCACGCCGTGCCCCTGCATCGAAGGGGTCGAGCGTGCCGACGGCAGCGATTGTTGCGCCCAATGCGAGACGACATGAACCGAAACCCTTCCGATTCGACGTCCAGTCCGGCGACGCGCGGCAATGCGGCGCCGCTGACCTCGATCAAGGTGCAGCGCCCCAAGCTGCCGTCCAAGTGCGCCAAGACGGATGAGGATAGCGCCAAGCCGCGCGTGCCTTCGGCGAGCGTGCAATCGAGCGGATCGCCTGCGCCGACCGCGCCGGCGATCGGAACACCGGAGAAGGTGGTCGCGCCCACGAAGCCCGACCCAGGCGCCGCCCCTGCGACGCTCACACCGCCGACCGTGGCCGCGCTGCCACCGCCGCCGCCGCGCGCCCCGCTGCCCGCTCTTCCGACGACGGCGCTTCCTCTGGCGATCGCTCTTCCGGCCGCACCCGTGACGCCGTCGCCCATCGCCAAGGCCGAGCCTTCGATCAAGCCGCCTGTGGCGGCCCGTGAGCCGGCCCCGGAACCGGCCCGGCCGCCGGTTGCTCTGGTCGCCATCAGTCCGGCGCCGCGCGATGGCGCGCCGGCGACCCAGCCGAAACCTCAGCCGAAACCTCAGCCGAAACCTCAGCCAAGGCTCGAACTCGTCGCCGAGACGGCTGCGCCGCGCAACATCGCGCCGCAACCGAAGCCGAAGCCCGAGCCGGCGGCGGAATCAGCGCCGCGCCAAGCGATGCCGATGCCTCAGCCACAAGCGCAGCCGCGGCCCGAGGCCGCAGCCGCGCCGGTGCCGCGCGTGCCCAAGGCGTTCGGCCGGCCCGCCCCGGCGAGCCATCGCGTGACACCGCGCGGCGACCGCGAATTCGTCCTTTACTGGGACGGGTTGCGCCGCGGCACGGCCATGCCGAAGCTCGCCTTGCTCGATCGCGATTTCGTGGCGGGATGTTGGCCCGACAGCCTGATGGTGAGCTATGCGGGCGGCGGGGCCGAGGCACCGCATATCGCGCGGCTGAGCCGGACCACCGGCGAGATCGAGTACACGCCCATGGTCACGGAATGGATCATGGCGTGCGCACGCGAAGTCGCACGGCGCGGCGAAGCGTTGGAAGACGTGCAGGAATTCCCGCTCGCCGACGGCGCCGCCGACTACCATCTCCTGCTGCTGCCCTTTGCGACGCCCGACGGCAAGAGCGAGCATGTGCTCTGCCATCTGAGCCGCGCCTAGGGCGGCTTCGATCAATTCATGGCGCTGACGCGCGTCACCGTGACGCCGCGGCGCTCGAGCATGTGCTGGACGCTGTCGGGTCCGGCCAGATGCGCGGCGCCCACGGCGACGAAATCGACGCCCGAGCCGCGCAAAAGCGCGGCGATCTTCTTCGCCCAGGCGGCGTTGCGGTCGACCAGGATGGTGCGATAGAGCGCAGGGAACGGCCCTTTCAACTCATCGACCATGATATGCGCGATGGCGGCCTGATCCCCGTGGCTCCAGGCAACGACCAGAGCGTTGAGATCGGTTGCGCCCTTGTCGAAATCCCCCAAGGTGTTGTCGAGCAGATCGATCTCGCGCTTCTCGCCGAGATCGGCGAAGAAGTGCATCTGCTCGGCGAAGGTCTCGAAGCCGCGAACGGGTTTGCCCGCGACCGCCTTGTCGCGTAAGAGCTGTTCTTCGACGCCGCTCTGCGGATCATAGCCCGCATGCTTGAT
>JBJKPV010000203.1:0-4236 GCA_046706015.1 Allostellaceae bacterium
GAGGCGCATTCCTCGCTCACCCATCGCGGCGTCAACGCGATCGAGACCGCGGCCGAGCTCGTCGCCCAGCTGCGCGCGATCGCGCGCCGCAAGCGCGATGACGGCCCCTTCGATCCGGAATTCGATCCGCCCTACACGACGATCCAGACCGGACTCATCGCGGGCGGGACCGCGGTCAACATCGTGCCGCGCGACTGTCATTTCGATTTCGAGATGCGTTAACTTCCGGCCGACGTTCCGGCCGCCATCGTCGCCGAGCTTCAGCGTCTTGCCGCGCGCCTGCTGCCCGAGATGCGCGCGGACAGCGCCGATACCGGGATCGATTTCGAGGAGACCAACGCCGTGCCCGCGCTCTCGGCCGCGGCAGGCGACGCGGTCGTGCAGCTCGCCCTCGCGCTTTCGGGCGCCAACGCCACCGGCAAGGTCAGCTTCGCGACCGAAGGCGGGCTGTTTCAGGAAGGCGGCATCCCGACGGTGATCTGCGGTCCGGGCTCGATCGAGCAGGCGCACAAGCCGAACGAGTTCATCGCCCTCGATCAGGTGCGGCAATGCGAGGCCTTCCTCGACCGCCTGATCGCGCGGGTGGCGCGCTAGGCGCGGGCGATGCCCTATCTGACGCCGCCGATCGAGATCGATCCGCCCGATTTGTCGCCCTATCGTGCGGGCAATACGGGCATCCACCATACCTGGAGCTTCACCGCGCCCGAGCCCGGGCCGCATGTCGTCGTGAACGCCTTGATGCACGGCAACGAGATCTGCGGCGCGATCGCGCTCGATCGCCTGCTGCGCGCCGAGCTGCGCCCCGCGCGCGGCAAGCTCAGTTTCGTCTTCGCCAATGTCGCGGCCTATCAAAGCTTCGATCGCAACGACCCGACGGCCTCGCGCTACCTCGACGAGGACATGAACCGCATCTGGAGCCGCGAGGTGCTCGAGGGACCGCGGGTGAGCCGCGAGCTGCTGCGCGCCCGCGCCTTGCGCCCGATCTTCGATACCGCCGATTTCCTGCTCGACATGCACTCGATGATCCATGCCTGCATGCCCTTGATACTGACCGGCATGGAGCAAAAGCATCTCGCCTTCGCGCGCCGCGTTGGCGCGCCGCGACTTCTCGTTCGCGACGAGGGTCATAGCGGCGGACGGCGCCTGCGCGACTATGCGCGTTTTTCGGATCCGTCGACGCCGGCGATCTCCCTCCTCATCGAGTGCGGCCACCATTGGGCGCGCCAGACCGCCGAGGTCGCGACCGAAACCGTGTGGCGCTTCCTCGCCGCCGCCGGCGTGCTCAACACGGACGACGCCGCATCCTGGCTTGCGCGCGAGGCGCCCAAGCAGCAGACCGTCCTCGTCACCCATCGCGTCACCGTGAGCACGGACAATTTTCGCTTCGAGAGCGATTTCGGCGGGCTCGACGTGGTCCCGCGCGCCGGCACGGTGATCGCGCGCGACGGCCGCGAAGCCATCCGCACGCCCTACGACAATTGCGTGCTGATCATGCCGACGCGCCGCTTCTCGCGCGGCCAGACCGCGGTGCGGCTCGGCCGCTTCGAAGACTGAGGAGAAGGGACATGCGGACGCGACATGTCGCCAACGCGCCGGGCGATTGGCATGTCGACACCGACTGCATCAATTGCCGGGCGGCGCAAACCGTGGCACCCGGCCTCATCGTCGAGCGCGACGGCCAGTCGGTTTTCGCACGCCAACCGGCGACAACGGCCGAGATCGCGCAAGCTTGGCGGGCGCGCCTACTCTGCCCGACCGCCTCGGTGCACGCGCAAGGCGAGGCAGATGCCGCTCCGGCCGGGGCTTTTCCCGAGGCCATGACCGACGGCGTCTTCCGCCTCGGCTACAATGCGCGCAGCTCCTGGGGCGCGCATTCCTTCCTGCTCGAGCGGACGCGCGGCAACGCGATGATCGACGCGCCGCGCTGGACCCCCGCCGTGGTCGAGGCGATCGAACGCCGCGGTGGCTTGGCGATGATCCTTCTGACGCATCGCGACGACGTCGCCGATGCCGGCCGCTATGCCGCGCATTTCGGCGCCCGCGTCGTCATTCACGAGGCCGATCGCGACGCCGCGCCCTATGCGGGCGAGATCTTGAGCGGTAGCGCGCCGATTGCGCTCGATGAGGATATCCTTGTCATCCCGGTCCCCGGCCACACCAAGGGCAGCGTCGCCTATCTTGCGCGCGGCCTCTGCCTCTTCACTGGCGATTCGCTGTCCTGGAGCTTCGAGCAAGGCGATCTGCGCGCGAGCAAGGATGTGTGCTGGTATTCCTGGCCCGAGCAGATCGAATCGCTGCGTGGCTTGCTCGACCAGCCCTTCGAATGGGTCTTTGCCGGCCATGGCGGCAGCATCCACTTGCCGCCAGCGGAGATGCGCGCGCGCCTCGCGGCGCTGGTCACGCGCATGGAGCGACAATAGAAGCTAGCGCGCGCCGTCGATCAGCACGAAACAGATACGCGCGATCCGGTCGGAGCGGTTGGCCCAGGCGTGGTTCGTGCCGCGCTGGACGAGAATGTCGCCGGCGCGCAGCACGGTCTCTTCCTCGTCGAGAATGGCGACGATCTCGCCCTCGAGGATGATCGCGTAATCGACCGTCGCGGTGCGATGCATGCCCGGATGCTTGTCGTCGACATGGTGCTCCGCATCGGGATAGAGCGTGCCGAAGGTGGCCGCCAATTGCCGCTTGCGCTCGGCGGGGTCCTTGGCGTCTGGCGGGTAATCGATGACACGCAGCACCGTGCCGCGCTTGGGCGGCGACACGCCTTTATGCGCGGACACCGCGTCGGGCGCCGCGATCGGCGCCGGCGTATCGCTCGTCACCCATAGATTGCTGACGCGATAGCCCGGCCGTTCCGGCACGGTCAGCGCGGCGGGCGCGCCGTCCGCCACGATGCGCGAGCGTCCTTGCGTCGTATCGCCGGTGACGACGCGGCGCACCGGCCGAATTTCTTGCGGCATGATCCTCCTCCCTAAAGTTGCGGCATCCAGCGCTTGAGCCGCGCTTCGGCGGCTTCCTTGGCGCTCTCGCTTTTCTCCTCGAGCCGGACGGCGACGTGGCCGTTCTTCTGCGCGAAGCCCAGATAGCGATAGGAGAAGCCGGTCTCGCGCAGAAACTCCTGGAAGGCTCGCCATTCGTGGCGCTGCCAGTTCGGATAATTGAAATACTCGTCGAACACGATCACCGCGCCCGGCTTCAGCTTCGGTTCCAAAGCGCGAAAGATCGTGACGGTCGAGGAATAGATGTCGCAATCGACATGGAGGAAAGCGACGTCCTCGCCATGCGCGGCCAAGAAAGGCGGCAAGGTCTGATCGAACCAGCCCTTGTGCAAGGTCACGTTGGCAGGGACATCGGGCAGGCTGCCGCCGCGGCCGAATTTGCCCTTGCGCTCGAAGGTGCCCGACCAATGCTCGGGCAAGCCCTCGAAACTGTCGAAGCCGTGAAAGCCGCGCTGGATCGCGCCCGCGAGGTGGCGCAGGCTCGCGCCGTCGGCGACGCCGAATTCGAGCATGAGGCCGGATGCTGGCGCTTCGCGCGCGGCAAAGGCCAGGAGCTCCCAGCGATCGGCGAAGATGAGCGCATCGCCCATCTCGGCCGTGATGTAATCGACGCTCTGCTGCCGCGCGCGCAGCTGCAACGCGGTGATGAGATAGCGCCCGTGATATTTGAGGAGAAAGCGGCGATAGAGCCGCTCGCTCCACGGCATGGGCCGCGGATCGCCGCTGCGACGCGTGAGCTTCACGTTTCTCGTTCTCCTGTGCTTGGTTCGTCGCGGGGCGTTCGCGTTGCCACCTTCAGATAGATCAGCAGCGGATAGAGCGCGGAGAACAATGCCAGCGCAATGCCGTAGGCGCCCTCGCGATAGCCCCTGCGAGCCACGTAAGACTTCCAACCGCGGCTGAAGATCCGCCGCAGCGCCGAGACGAGCGACGGCGTAATCCCGGATTCGATCGCGTCCTGCGCGGCGAGATCGGTATAGCGGTTGAGACGCCGCATCATGTCGGCGATGTCGCGATCGACGAAATGATCCATGCGCTCGTGCAAGGCGCCGCGCGTGCCCCGATACGTCACCTTGGGATGAACCCTGCCCTCGCCCCAGCGCTTGGCGCCCTTGCGAAAGAGCACCGGCTTGGCCGCGACGCCGTTATAGGCGCCCCAGCCATTTATGATGAGTTTGGCGCCGACATGATTGGCCATGGGCACGAGGAAGCTATCCGCGCCGGCGCTTGCCATCGC
>JBJKPV010000204.1:0-2999 GCA_046706015.1 Allostellaceae bacterium
GGCCGGCATTTCCGGCGTGTCGACAGTCATAAGGAGGTCGCCGCGGCTCTCGCCAGCCTGCCGGGGGACGAGATCCTCGCGATCAAATATCTCGATGCCCGCGGGCCGGACGGGATGGCGCGCAAATATCGCGTCATGATCATCGACGGCGTGCCCTATCCGCTCCACCTTGCCATCTCCGCCGATTGGAAGGTGCATTACTTCACCGCAGATATGGCGGCCAATGCCGCGCACCGCGCGGAGGAGCAGCGCTTTCTCGACGATATGGAATCAGTTCTAAGCGCGCGAGCGATCAAGGCGTTGCAGCGCGTCGCACGAATCCTGGATCTCGATTATGCCGGGATCGATTTCGGCCTCGCGCCCGATGGGCGCGTGCTTCTGTTCGAGGCCAATGCGACAATGGTGGTGAACCCACCCGAGCCCGATGCGATCTGGAATTACCGCCGCCGGGCAATTTCCCACGCGCTCGACGCGGCCAAGCGCATGGTGCTGGCGCGGGCGAGACTTTAGTCGAGGACCACACGGCGCATGCGGCGCCCGCTGGTCGCCAGCCAGATCCCCAGAATGATCGTCGCGATGCCGACGAGGTGGAAGAGATGCAATTTCTCGCCGAGGATCAAGACGGCGAGGATCGTCGCAAAGGCGGGGAGCAGATAAGTGGTCATGCCGGCGCGGCTCGGTCCTACGCGCTCGGCGCCCATGTTCCAGCACAGATAGGCGCCGACCGAAGCGAAGGCGCCGGTATAGAGCGACGCGCCGACGCTCGCCCAGGAGAACGTCGCCGGCTGGAAATAGACGGTTTCGGCCGCATAAGCCGGCGCCAGCGCCGCGACACCGAACAGGCTCAAGAGAAAGATCAGCTCGATGTTCTCGATCTCGGGCGGGCGGCGGCGCAGCATCACGGTGTAGAAGGCCCAGAGCGGCATCACCGCGAGGATGGCGAGATCGCCGATGCTGAAGCGCAGCGCCGCCAATTGGCCGATATCGCCGCGCGTCATGATCGCGAGCACGCCGGCGATCGAGATCGCCATGCCGAGGAACTGGCGCGCGGTGGCGCGCTCGCCGTCGAAGATCCAACTCGCCAGCAAGATGAACAGCGGCGTCGCCGAATTGAGCAGCACGGCGTTGACCGTCTCGGTATGGCGCAGGCCGAAATAAGTGGCGACGTGATAAAGCGCGCCGCCGGTGACGGCGAGGCCCAAAAGCAGCGGCCAGGAACGGCGCAGCACCGCGCCCTTGCCTTTGAGACGCGGCAGCGCCAGCGGCGCGATGACCAGCGCCGCCACCGCCCAGCGCCAAAAGGCAAGCGCAACCGGCGGCATGGTCTCGCGCATAGCGCGGCCGATGATCCAATTGCCGGCCCAGAACAGCATGCAAAGAGAGAGGAGGAGATAGGGATAGGAAGCGGCGAAGCGGCCGGTGGCTCGCGGCGCGGCGATGGGGTCGGCGGTCATGGCGCGGCGCCGCCATTGCGCCGGCGCAACAGCGCGCCGCCTTCGAGCGCTTGCCAGGCGAGCAGGGCTGGTATTCCGATCGTGAGGTCGCGGCCGCGCTTTAAAAGCGAGAGCGCCAGCGCCATGTCCGGCGGCAGGCCGAACAATCCGCCAAGCATGACATAAGCGCCCTCTTGGACGCCGATCGCGTTGGGTACGGCGAAAGCGACGCTGCGGATCGCGTAGAGCAGGCTTTCGATGGCGATCACCGCGCCGAGATCGAGGCCCACGCCCATGAAATGCAGCGCGAGCCAAGCCTCGACCGCGTTGGCGAACCAGCCGGTGAGATGGAGGCCGAAGCCGGAAACGAGGCCGCCGCGATGCGCGTAGATCGCGTCGAGCACCTCTTGCAAGGGCTTGGCGCGTGCGGCGGTGCCGGGCAGCCAGGACGCCGCCATGCGCTGGCTCATGCGCTCGACGAAGGCGGCGCCTTTGCGCTGCAGCAGCACGAAGGCGAGAATCACGACCACACCGACCGCGAGGCCAATCGCGACCGGATAGATGAGGCTGGCATCGGGATGGAGCTGAGCGAGAAGAGCGAGGCCGACCGCGGTGTAGCCCAGCTGCGCCATGACCTCGACGGTCACGTCGACGACGGTCGAAGCCGAGGCCAGGACAAGCGGCGGGCCGAACAAGGTGGCGGCGCGCGCGCCCATCACGAAACCGCCGATCTGCGACAGCGGCAGGACTTCCGAGCCGGAATCGCGGATGAGGCGGCCCCAGAGATAGGCGCGAAGTTGGCGATGCGGCGGCGGCAGGATCGCGTACCAGGCGAGGCCGAGTACGCCCATGAGTGCGAGATGATAGGCGCAGACGATGAGGAAGCCGCCCCAACCGATGGCGCCCAGCGCCGTCGCCACCTCGCCGAAGCCGTAATAGCCGACGATGACGGTGCCGAGAATCAGCCCGGCGACCGCCGTAATGATCGTGGCGAGCTTCATCGCGGTTCAGGGACGCGGCGTCGGTGTCCGCGTGCTCACGCGGCTTCGCCGCCGCGGCGGCGGAAATTCCACAGCCTCAAGCTCACCAGCGCCGCGTCGGCGAGCGCCGGCAGGAAGCTGGGGCGCAACAGCTCCGCGTCGAATTCCTTCATGCGCCGACGGTTCTCGTTGTAGCAATTCTCGAGGAAGCGGCGGAAGGTGAAGCCTTCGAGGAAGACGCTCGCTTGCGTCGCCGAGAAATCCTTGCCGTCATTGACCTGGGCGCCGCGGCGCGCCGTGCCGACCAGACGCTTCAAGGCGCGGACGTAGAAGCGCAGCGAGGCGGCGGCGCGCCACCAGATCCGGCCGCGCCTTTTCTGCATCTGGCGATAAGCCATCCAATTGACGAAGAAGACGATGTGCCGCGTCTCCTCATACATCAGCCGGTCGAAGATCTGGAACACGGATTCGGGCAGGAACCCCGCCTCACGCGCGAACTTGAACACACCGAATCCCAAGAAGGAATCGACGCATTCCCCATAGCCGAAATCCTTTAACGCGGACTCGATATCGGCCGGCAGCGGGT
>JBJKPV010000205.1:0-5967 GCA_046706015.1 Allostellaceae bacterium
CGGATCGAGGTGCGCAGCCAGCAAGGCAACATGATTCCGCTCGGCACCTTGCTCAAGATCACGCCGGTCGTCGGGCCCTCGCTCATCGATCTCTACAATCTTTATCCTTCGGCCTCGATCATCGGCCTGCCGGCCCAGGGCTTCAGCTCGGGCAGCGCCCTCACGCTGCTCGAGCAAATGGCGGCGCGCACCTTGCCGCCCGGCGCGGGCTACGAATGGACTGCCATGTCCTATCAGGAAAAAGCCGCAGGCGGTCAGATCTATTTCGTCTTCGCGCTGGGGCTGCTGCTCGTCTATCTCGTGCTCGCCGGGCAATATGAGAGCTGGTACGCGCCGCTCTCGGTCATCCTCGCCGTGCCGCTCTCGCTCCTGGGGCCGGTGGCGGTGCTGAGCGCGGTCCACGTCGACAACAACCTCTATATCCAGATCGGGCTCATCCTCCTGATCGCGCTCTCGGCCAAGAACGCGATCCTCATCGTCGAGGTCGCGCGCGAGGGGCGGGTGCGCGAGGGCAAGCCCATTCTCGCCGCCGCGGTCGAGGCCGCTCGCGCGCGGTTTCGCCCGATCGTCATGACGTCCTTCGCCTTCATCCTCGGGGTCGTGCCGTTGGTGCTCGCGACCGGCGCCGGCGCCAGCGCGCGCAAATCGATCGGCATCACCGTCTTCAGCGGCATGCTCGCCTCGACCTGCCTCGCGGTGCTGTTCGTGCCGTCCTTCTTCGCCGTGATCCAGCGCTTCGAGGAATGGCGCCGCGCGTGCAAGCGTCGCGACGCGCCAGCAAGCCCGCCCTGACGAGTGTCGGCGCGACGCGACCTGCGTCGTGATGGCCTAAAGCTTGAGCTCGACCAGATAGGGGCCGGGCGTGCGCACGCCCTCGACGAAGCGGCGGTTGAAGTCCTCCATCGTCTCGACCCGCGCACCCGGCACGCCCATGCCGCGCGCCAGCGCGACGAAATCGAGATCGGGCCGGCCGAGATCGAGCATGTCGAGCGCCTTCCTGCCGACATTCTTGGCGCCGACACCGGCAAGCTCGCCTTTGAGGATCGCGTAGGAGCGGTTGTTCAAGAGCACGGTGGTCACGTCGAGATTTTCGCGCGCCTGCGTCCACAGCGCCTGCACCGTGTACATCGCGCTGCCATCGGCCTGGAGGCAGACGACCTTGCGATCCGGACAGGCGATCGCGGCGCCGGTCGCCAGGGGCAGGCCGATCCCGATCGAGCCGCCCATGTTCTGGAGCCAATCATGCGGCGCGGCCGAGCGCGTCGGCGTGAAGAAGCCGCGACCGACCGAGACGGACTCATCGGCGACGATCGCGTTCTCGGGCAGAAGCGCCGCGATCGAGGCGCCCAAGGTCAGGTGATTGGGCGCGCCGGTCGCGAGCTCGTGCGTGATCTTGGGTGCCAAGACCGGGGGCGTCGCGCGCGCGCCCACGGCATCGGCCAAGGCTTCGAGCGCGGCGATTTCGTCTTCCTCGGGCCGCGCCAGCACATGCATCGCCGCGCCCTCGGCCGCGAGGAGGCTCGGCTTGCCCGGATAGGCGAAGAACGCGACCGGCACCTTGGCGCCGACGAGGACGTATTGCCTGAAAGGCTTCAGCACCTCGACCGCCGGATCGACCGGGTAGGGAATGCGCTCGATCGCGACGCGGCCGATGCCGCGCTCGCTGCGCGCGTTGAAGCTCTGCGCCAGGATCGCGGCGCCGGTCTTGGCCGCGATGCGGCCCGCCCATTCCGCGCCGCGCGCGCGCAAGGCTTTGCCGCTCACGAGAAGAAGCGCGGGCTCGCCGCTCAGCAGCGCCTTCGCCGCTTCGTCGACGGCTTCTTGCGAGATCGTCGACGGCGCGGAGACCGGCAAGGAAGGCGCCGGACCCTCGGCCTCGTTCCAAGCCGTGTCGGCCGGCAGGATCAGGGTGGCGATGCGGCCGGGCGGCGTGCGCGCGGCGGCGATGGCGGCGGCGCCGTCGGCAGCGACGCTGCGCGCGTCCGGCGAGCTCTCCACCCAATGCGAGAAGGCCGAGGCCGCGCCCTCGATGTTCGAGGTCAGCGGTGCATCGTATTTCCGGTGATGGGTCGCGTGATCGCCGACGATGTTGACCATCGGCGAGGAGGCCTTGCCGGCGTTGTGAATATTGGCGAGCCCGTTGGCAAGTCCGGGGCCCAGATGCAGCAAGGTCGCGGCCGGCTTTTCCGCCATGCGCGCATAGCCGTCGGCGGCGCCGGTGACGACGCCTTCGAAGAGACCCAGCACGCAGCGCATGCCGTCGACCCGGTCGAGCGCCGCGACGAAATGCATCTCCGAGGTGCCGGGATTGGCAAAACACACCTCGACGCCCCCGGCGACAAGGGTGCGGACGAGACTCTCGGCACCGTTCATGCTGTGACCTCCGCGACCGCTGCGTTGCTCTTTATTCCATCATATCGTGACGCGGCGGCGATGTGATAGAGGCGGCGGCCGCTTCAGCCGGCATCGTGAAAGATGACGCCCAAGGTGAAGCGCTCCCCCGCGCGCAGCCGGCTGACGCCGTGGCGCAGCGTGACGCGATGATAACCGCGTGCGCCTTTAGCTGGGCGGTGATGAACCGCGAAGAGCACCGCATCGCCTTGCGCCAACCGCACGATCTCGGCGCGGGATTGCAGGCGCGGACGCTGCTCGACGAGCACGAATTCGCCGCCCTCGAAGTCGTGTCCCGGCGCTGATAGCAACACCGTCATCTGCAGCGGAAACACATGCTCGCCGTAGAGGTCCTGGTGCAGGCGGTTGTAATCGCCTGGACTATAACGCAGCAGAAGCGGCGTCGGCTTGGTCTGGCCGGCTTCATGACAGCGCGAGAGGAAATCCCGGTGCGCCGGCGGGAAGCGCGTCGCGAGGTTCAGTTTCTCGTTCCAGCGATTGGCGATCGGCGCGAGACGCGCATAAAGCGCGTCCCGCATCGTCGCCACGCTCTCCGGCAGCGGATAGGCGAAGTATTTGTACTCACCGCTGCCGAAGCCGTGCCGCGCCATGACGACGCGGCTACGGAAGGGCTCGCGCAGCTTGTAGAGCGCCGCGAGGTCTCCGCACGCCGTGGCATCGAACAGGCGCGGCAGCACGGCGTAACCATCCTGGTCGAGCGCCGCGCCGATCCGTTCCCAATCGTACGTCGCCATGCGCTCGGGCAGGCTCGATGCGCGCTCCTCGACGAGGGCGGCGGGCAGGGAGGTCACGCCCCCGCCTCGCGCTGAAGCAGGGCGCGCTTGCGCTTCAGTCCCCAGCGATAGCCGGCGAGCGCGCCGTCATTGCGCACCACGCGATGGCAAGGAATGGCCACGGCGACCGGATTGGCGGCACAAGCCCCGGCGACCGCGCGCACGGCATTGGGCTTGCCGATGCGCTGCGCGATCTCGGAATAACTCGCGGTCGTGCCCGCGGGGATCGCGCGCAAGGCCTGCCAGACGCGAAGCTGGAAGGCGGTGCCGCGCAGATCGAGCGGCAGATCGAGGCCGAGTGCCGGATGCTCGACCAAGCCCACGACCTTGGCGACCAGGCGCTCGAAATCGCGGTCGCCGCCGATCAGCTCGGCCTTGGGGAACCGGTCCTGGAGATCGCGCAGCAGGGCGTCGGGATCATCGCCCAAGAGCAGGGCGCATATGCCCTTCTGCGTCGCCGCGACCAGAATAGAGCCGAGCGAGCATTGCCCGAGCGCGAAGCGGATCGCGGCGCCTTTGCCGCCGGCGCGGAAATCCGTCGGCGTCATGCCGAGAATTTCCGACGCCGCCGCATAAAAACGCCCGCTCGAATTGTAGCCCGCATCGTAGATCGCTTCGGTCACGGTGGCACTGCGCGGCAGCTCTTCGCGCATGCGCTCGGCGCGATGCGCGGCCGCATAGGCTTTCGGCGTGACGCCGGTCGCCGCCTTGAAGATACGGTGGAAATGAAATCGGCTCATTCCCGCCGCGGCGGCGAGCGCGTCGAGATCGGGCAAGCTCTCCGCGGACTCGATCAGCCGGCAGGCTTTGGCGATCGCGGCGGCGCGCCGGTCGGCGAGCGCCGGCGCGTTCGGGCGGCAACGCTTGCACGGCCGGAATCCCGCCTGCTCGGCCGTGGCGCAGCTCGCATGGAAGCGCACATTCTCGCGCCGCGGCAGGCGCGCGGCGCAAGACGGCCGGCAGTAAACGCCGGTGGTGCGCACGGAATAGAAGAACTTGCCGTCCGCTTCCTTGTCGCGGCGCTGGACCGCTCGCCAACGCTCGGCCTCGCTCGCGTAAGCGCGCGCGCTTTCGGACCGCGTCATCGTCGTCGTCATCGTGCTCATCATAGCGCTCCTCGATCCTCCATGGCACGCCCGGGCGGCGTCCCATGGGTCGAGCATCCCAGATCGCAAAAGCGCCCGCATCCCGGCGCTTGCTCTCGAATTCGCGTGCAGGGAAGGGCCGCGCCCAGCCTATTGCGCGGCCGGGAGCGAGCCCAATTCGCCCGGCTGGGCCTCATCGAGGAAGCCGCCCGATTGCCGCCGCCACAGCCGCGCATAAGTGCCGCCCTGGGCCAGCAGCGCGGCATGCGTGCCGCTTTCAACGACGCGGCCGCCATCGAGCACGATCAGACGGTTCATGCGCGCGATGGTCGAGAGCCGGTGCGCGATGGCGATGACGGTGCGCCCGGCCATCAAATCGCCGAGCTGTTCCTGGATCGCCGCCTCGATCTCGGAATCGAGCGCGGAGGTCGCCTCGTCGAGGACGAGGATCGGCGCGTCCTTGAGGATGACGCGGGCGATCGCGATGCGCTGGCGCTGGCCGCCCGAGAGCTTGACGCCGCGCTCGCCGACATGCGCATCGAAGCCGCGCCGTCCCTGCCAATCCTCGAGCCCTTCGATGAAGTCGAGCGCATGGGCGCGCGCCGCCGCGTCGATGATCTCCGCCTCGCTTGCCTCAGGCCTGCCATAGCGGATGTTGTCGCGAATCGAGCGGTGGAGGAGCGACGTATCCTGCGTCACCATCGCGATCCGCGCGCGCAGGCTTTCCTGCGTTACCGTGGCGATGTCCTGGCCATCGATCAGGATGCGCCCGCCCTCGAGCTCGTAAAAGCGCAAGAGGAGATTGACCAAGGTCGACTTGCCCGCGCCCGATGGGCCCACCAGCCCGACGCGCTCGCCCGGCGCGATCGTCAGATCGATGCCGTGCAGCACGCCGCGCGCCGTGCCATAGCCGAAGCGCAGATTCTCGAACTGCACCCGGCCTTGCGTCACGCGCAAGCTCGCCGCGTCGGGGCGATCGGGCATCTGGCGCTCGACCGCGATCGAGCGCATGCCGTCCTGCACGACGCCGACATTTTCGAAGATTGCCGTAACGTTCTGCGCGATCCAGCCCGACATGTTGACGATCTGCCAGGCGAGCGGCAGCGCCATCGCGATGGTGCCGACCGCGATGTGCCCGTTGCGCCACAGCCACAGCGCCATCCCGCCCGTGCCGACGAGCAGCCCGGCATTGAGCACGGTCAGCGATATGCCGAAGCTTGTGATGAGGCGGAGCTGCCGGCGGAAAGCGTCGGTGTGATCGTCGACCGCGGCGCGAACGAAATCGTCCTCGTCGCGCGGCCGGGCGAAGAGCTTGACCGTCAGGATGTTGGTGTAGCTGTCGACGATCCGGCCGGTGAGCGCCGAGCGCACCTCCGACATCTCGCGCGAGCGCTCGCGCAGGCGCGGCACGAAAAAGCGCAGCAGCGACGCATAGATTGCGAACCAGCAGAGGATGGGGATCGCCAGCCGCCAATCGCTCGACGCCATCAGCACGATCGCGCTCGTGCCATAGACCAGGATGTACCAGATCGCGTTGGTGGCCGAGACCACGCTTTCGCGCAGCGACGGCCCGGTCTGCATCACGCGGTTGGCGATGCGCCCGGCGAAATCGTTCTGGAAGAAGGTCCAACTCTGCCGCACCACATGCCAGTGGTTCTGCCAGCGGATGAGGTTGGTAAGGCCGGGCGCGATGGTCT
>JBJKPV010000206.1:0-12139 GCA_046706015.1 Allostellaceae bacterium
CTCCCTATCCGCCCGCGCCCAACAACGCCGCGCCGCCGGGCTGAGCGCTGCGCTTACCGCCCGGTGATCGTTCCGCCCAGCATGATGCGACGGTAGAAGAGCGAAAGCACCGAGGCGCTGAGCGCGACGACGATGAAATTGGCGCAGGTCTCGATGAGGCCGGCGAGAATGAAAAAGCCCATGGGCACGTGATCGGCCGTGTCGAGGTGAAGCGCGCTGGAAACCGCGCCGAGAATCACGATGACGATCATGAGTACGGGCGCGCAAGCGATGAAGCTGCTGCCGAGAAGCCGCCAGGAATTGCCGCGCATCGCGCGCCACGCGGCGCCGAGGCCGAGCGGGCTGCCATAGGCGGCGGCCGGGAAGACCAGCGAGCAGCGCAGGATGCCGACCCAGACGAAGGTCATAAACACGCCGACCGCCGGCGCGACATAAGAAACGGCGCCCGGCTGGCTGTCGGCAAAGAGCAGTCCTGCGAACACGACTGCCGAAAGGAAAGAAAGAATCAGCGTATAAACAACGAAGCGCAGCCACGCGCCGAGGAAGGCGCCGGAAGGCGCGCTACGCTCGCGCGGGAACAGCATCGCTTGATACCACCGCACGGCGAAGGCGTTGACGCACAAAAGCCCGGCGGCAGCCACGATCATATCCTCAACGCGGATGCCGAATTGATCGCCCGCCCAGGAAGGCATGCCCTTCCAGCCAAGATAGAGACGGAGGTAGCCTGGGCCGAGGGTCGCCGCGAGCATGATCAGCAAGGGCAGCCAGGCGAGATCGAGCACCAGGCCGAAGCGCAGGAACACGGCGCGATAGGCGCCGGCGGCGGTCTCGGCAATCGGCACGAGCACGCGCAGCCGCCCGCGTGTTCTCGCGATATCCGTTCTATGATCATCCATGATGGGCGCAGCCTAGCCCATCACGGCAAGCCAAAACAGCGGGGGCTTGGAAAAGCTTAGGCGCGCCTAATGCTCAAGCGACGCCGACATCGAGCGCGTAGCCGGCAGCGCGCACGGTGCGGACGAGGTCCTTGTGACCGCCCTCGTTGAGCGCCTTCCGCAGGCGGCGGATATGAACATCGACCGTGCGCAGCTCGACCTCGGCATCGCGGCCCCAGACCGAATCGAGCAGCTGCTCGCGCGAGAACACGCGGCCCGGCCGCTCGAGGAAGAAGCGCAAAAGCCGGAATTCGGTGGGCCCGAGATGGATCTGCTTGCCGCTGCGGCTGACGCGGTGGGCCGAGAGATCGAGCGTCAGATCGCCAAAGCGCAGCACCTCGGCATTGGCGGCCGGCCGCGCGCGACGGATGACGGCGCGCAGCCGCGCCAGCAGCTCATTGGTGCTGAACGGCTTCACGACGTAATCATCGGCCCCGCTGTCGAGACCACGCACGCGGTCGCCCTCCTCGCCGCGCGCCGTCAACATGATGATCGGCATCTCGCGCCAGGCGGGGTTGCGGCGGATCTGGCGACAAAGCTCGAGACCCGAGATGCGCGGCAGCATCCAGTCGAGCAGCACCGCGTCGGGAACCTGCTCCTTCAGTTGCAGCAGCGCCTCTTCGCCGTCGCATGCCTCGGCAACGGCAAAGCCCTCCTTCTCGAGATTGTACCGCAGCAAGGTCAGCAGCGCCGCTTCATCCTCGACGACGAGAACCGATGGCCGCATCAGGCCGCGCCCTCCTTGTCGTCGGTGGCCGCGGGCTCTGCCATGGTCGTGCGGTCGCGCTTGGGCCGGATTTGGGCGAGCGGCCGGCCATGAACGAGGAAATAGAGGGTCTCGGCGATATTCGTCGCGTGATCACCGATGCGCTCGAGATTCTTCGCCATGAAGAGAAGATGCGTGCAGGGCGTGATGTTGCGCGCGTCCTCGATCATATAGGTCAGAAGCTCGCGGAAGAGGCTCGTATACATTTCATCGAGCTCTTCATCGCGCAACCATACCGCGAGCGCGCGATCGGCATCGCGCTCGACATAGGCATCGAGCACGTCCTTGATCATGCCCTGGCACAGCGCGCCCATCCGGGGCAGCGCATAGACCGGCTTCACCGGCGCGGTCTGATTGAGGACGATCGAACGCTTGGCGACGTTCGCCGCGTAGTCGCAGATGCGCTCGAGATCGGTTGCCGTCTTGAGTGCGGCGACGATCTGGCGCAGATCGCGCGCCATCGGTTGACGCAGGGCAAGCAGCCGCACGACCAGGCCCTCGACCTCGTGTTCCAGCTCGTCGACCCTGGCGTCGTTCTCGATCACCTCGGTGGCAAGATCGCTGTCACGCTTCGAGACCGCCTCGATCGCGGCGGCAAGTTGGCTCTCCGCCATACCGCCCATCTCGGCGATCGTGTTGTCGAGACGCTCGAGTTCCTGATCGTAGCTCTTGATGATGTGTTCGGCGACCATGTTCTATCGCTCCTTCGCGCCGCTCGGCCTGGCCTTCGCCCTATCGGGCGCCGTCAGCCGAAGCGGCCCGTGATGTAATCCTCGGTCTGGCGTTCTTTGGGGTGCGTGAAAATCGCTTCGGTCTCGTCGAATTCGATCAGCGCCCCCAGATACATGAACGCGGTGTAATCGGAGCTGCGCGCGGCCTGTTGCATGTTGTGCGTGACGATGACGATGCAGTAGTCCGACTTGAGCTCGGCGATCAGCTCCTCGACGCGCTGCGTGGACAAAGGATCGAGCGCCGAGCAAGGCTCGTCGAGCAGCAGTATCTCAGGCTTCACTGCGATGGCGCGCGCGATGCAGAGCCGCTGTTGCTGACCGCCCGAGAGAGAAAGACCGCTCTGCTTGAGCTTGTCCTTGACCTCGTCCCAGAGCGCCGCGCGGCGCAGCGCCTGCTCGACGCGCGCATCGAGATCCTGCGCGGAAAGACGCTCATAGAGGCGGATGCCGAAGGCGATGTTATCGTAGATCGACATCGGGAAGGGCGTCGGCTTCTGGAACACCATGCCGATGCGCGCGCGCAGCAGATTGAGATCCTGGCCCGGCGCCAGAATGTCGTGCCCGTCGACCAACACCTGGCCGGTCGCGCGCTGCCCGGGATAGAGCGCGTAGATGCGGTTGAGGACGCGCAGCAAGGTCGATTTGCCGCAGCCCGACGGGCCGATGAAGGCGGTCACGCGCCGGTCGTTGAGCTCGATGTTGATGCCTTTCAGCGCCTCGTAGTTCTTGTAGTAGAAACGCAGATCCTTGATCACGACCTTGGTCTGCGGCGTGCCCTGTGCCGCCGCGCGCGGCGGCGCGACGACCGGAGCCATGACGGAAGGGGGGCGGGTGGGTGTTTGCACGGGGGTCACTTCGATGCTCATTTGTTCGCGGCGCTCCAGCTTGCCAGCATGCGGGCGAATATGTTGAGGAGAAGGATGGTGAAGGTGATCAGCAACGCGCCGCCCCAGGCGAGGCGCTGCCAGCCGGCGTAGGGACTCAACGCGAATTGGAAGATGACCACCGGCAGATTGGCCATCGGCGCGTTCATATTGGTGCTCGAGAATTGATTGTTGAGCGCGGTGAAGAGAAGCGGCGCGGTTTCGCCGGCGATGCGCGCCACCGCCAGCATCACGCCGGTGACCATGCCCTGGATCGCGGCGCGGTACGTCACCATCACGATGACCTTCCAATGCGGCGTGCCCAGCGCAAAGGCGGCCTCGCGCAAGCCTGAGGGGACGAGGTTGAGCATGTCCTCGGTCGTGCGCACCACCACCGGCACCACGAGAATGGAGAGCGCGACCGCGCCGGCCCAGGCCGAGAAATGGCCCATCGGCACCACCAGCACCGCAAAGATGAAGAGGCCGATCACGATCGACGGCGCGCTCAAGAGAATGTCGTTGATGAAGCGCACGGCGGGCGCGAGCGCCGTGCCGCGTCCGTATTCGGCGAGGAAAGTGCCGCAGAGCACGCCGACCGGCGTACCGATCAAGGTCGCGACGAAGGTCATGACCACGCTGCCGAAGATCGCGTTCGAGAGCCCGCCCTCCGCGCCGGGCGGCGGGGGCGTCGCCTGGGTGAAGAGATCGATGCCCAAGGCCGGTAGCCCGTTGGCGAGCAGCGCGCCGAGAATGAGGAAGAGAACGAGGAGGCCCAGCCCGGTCGCGCCGAGCGACAAGGTCAGGATCATCACATTGGTCGCGCGGCGGCGATTGTAGCGCGTCATTTCGCCGCCCGCTGATCGAGCCGCAGCAGCAGCAGCTTCGCCGCAGCGAGAACGATGAAAGTGATGATGAAAAGTATGAAGCCCAAGGCGATCAGCGACGAGGTGTAGATCGGCCCGACGGCTTCGGTGAACTCGTTGGCGAGGGTCGCCGAGATCGTCGTGCCGGGCGCCAGCAGCGACGGGCTGATCCGATGCGCATTGCCGATGACGAAGGTGACGGCCATGGTCTCGCCCAAGGCACGCCCGAGGCCGAGCATCACGCCGCCGACCACGCCGACGCGGGTATAGGGCAGGACGACGTCGCGCACGACCTCGGCGGTGGTGCAGCCGAGGCCATAGGCGCTCTCGCGCAGGATCGGGGGCACGGTCAGGAAGACGTCGCGGCTCACCGCGGCAACGAAAGGCAGGATCATGATTGCCAGGATCAAACCGGCTGTCAGCATGCCGAGTCCGAGCGGCGCGCCGCTGAAGAGAAAGCCGATGCCCGGAACATTGCCGAGCGTTTCTTTCAGAAAGGGCTGGACCGTCACCTGCATGAAGGGTGCGCAGATGAAGAGGCCCCAGATGCCGTAGATGATGCTCGGGATTGCGGCCAGGAGCTCGATCAACACCCCGATCGGGCGGCGCAGGATGGGCGGGCACAGCTCGGTGAGGAAAATGGCGACGCCCAGCGCCAGCGGCACGCCCACCAGGACGGCGATCAGCGACGTGACCAAGGTGCCGAAGATCGCCGGCGCTCCGCCGAAGATCTCCTTCACCGGGTTCCAGGTCTGGTTCCAGAGAAAGGCGATCCCGAAGCGATGGAAGGCGGGCATCGCGCCGATCAACAGCGCCACCATGACTGCGCCGAGCAGCAGCAAAACGACCAGCGCGAAGAACTTCGTCGCGCCCCGGAAAACTACGTCCTCCAGACGTTGTCGCCGTCCCGTGCCCCTAGATGTTGTGGCGTCGACCACGGTATCTACCATTAATACTCCACGCGGCCACGCTTTGGCTCGGTCATCCTGCGCCTCGGCCCGTTCTGTTTTTTTCCGCTGACGGTACTGCCGCAGAAGTACCCGCGCCTGGTTACAGTTTTATGACAATCGCCGTCAAATAGCCGCCCGCTCGGGCGCGGAGATCGGCAAATGGACTGTAAAAACAGAGCCTTCGCCCAATTGGCTATCGATGTCGAGGGCGCCGCGATTATGGCTGACGATGTTCTTCACGATGGCGAGCCCCAAGCCTGTCCCGCCGAGCTCGCGCGAGCGCGCCGGATCGATCCGGTAGAAGCGTTCGGTCAGCCGCGGCAGGTAGTCGCGCGCGATCCCGGGACCGTGATCTTTGACCGCGATGGCGAGCGCCGGGTTGCGCTGCCCCGAGCGCGGCGCAGGCAGCATACGGTTCGAGGGGCTGGCCGAGATCGCGATCTCGGTGCCGGCGGCGCCATACTTGATCGCGTTGTCGAAGAGGTTCTGGAACACCTGGGTGAGCTCGTCGGAATCGCCGAGCACCGGCGGAAGATCCGGTGGCAGATCGAACGTAAAGCGCATCCGCCGCGCGCTCGCACGCTGCTCGAGCGTATCCGCGACCGAGCGCAGTACGCTGGCGACGTCGACCGCGCCGGTGGGAGCGCGGTGCTCGTTCATCTCGATCCGCGACAGCGATAGCAGATCGTCGACCAGCCGCGACATACGCGCCGCCTGCTCGGCCATGATCGACAAGAAGCGCTCACGCGCGGCGGCGTCCTCGCGTGCAGGCCCGCGCAAGGTCTCGATGAAGCCCACCAGCGAGGCGAGCGGCGTACGCAATTCGTGGCTGGCATTGGCGACGAAATCCGCGCGCAGCCGCTCGTTGCGCTTGATCTCGGTCAGGTCTTGGAGAAGGAGGACCGCGGCCGCGCCCTCGACCGCCGCGGGTGCCAAAGGCGCGATCCGGGCGGCAAGGTGACGCTCGACCGGATTCGGCATCTCGAATTCGACCAGCTTGCTGCCCTCGCCGCGCAGCGTCGCATCGACGGCGCCGAGCACGGCGGGGTGGCGCAGCGCGCCGGCGAGGTCGCGATCGAGCAGCCGATCGCCCAAAAGCTGAACCGCAGCGTCATTGGCGCGAACGACGTGGCGGCCGGCATCGAGCAGAAGCAGCGGTTCCGGCAACGCCGTCTCGACCGCGCGCGCGGCCGCCAGTTCCGAGGCGCGCTTTTGCGAGGTGGCGCGGCTGCTCCTCGCCCAGCGGGCAAGGGTGAGCCAAAGCTCGCGTACCAGCGGGCTCAAAGTTTCCACTTCGGGCTTGGCGTTCTCGTCCTCGGCCATGCACCGGATCGCCGCCTCGACGGCGAGGATGCCGCTCACCAAGGGCCAATAGAGAACGAGCATCAGCCCGTAGCCCAGCGCCGCCCAGATCAGGGCCGGCATCAGCGCAAGCGCGTCGGTCTCGACCAACATCACGAGACCGAGAAAAAGCGGTACGGCAAGCAGGAGCGAGCCGAGGAGCAGACGCGGCAGCGCCCTCATCGCGGAAATTCCCTCGCCGGCAAGGCAAAACCGGCAATACCCGAACCCATCATCCCGGCGATCTTGCGCCGGGCCGGATGATCGCTGTGCCGGCAGTCAACGCCAGCGCAGGAAGGCCCGCTCCAACGTCGTCAGGATCGCGCCGATCACCAGTCCTAAAATCGCGAGAATCACGACGCCCGCCATCAGATCGTCCGACTGCATGAGATTGCCGGCGGTCAGGAGGAAGGCGCCGATGCCGAATTGCGCGCCGATCATCTCGGCCGAGACGACCAGGATCAGCGCGATCGAGACCGAAATGCGGAATCCCGCGAGCACGCCCGGCAAGGCCGAGGGCAGCATGATCTTCCAGATGATCGAGCGCATTGGCAGATTGAAGCTTTGCGCCATGCGAATGAGATTGCGCGGCACGGAGTCGATCGCGGCCAAGGTCGCGATCACGGTCGGGAAGAATACACCCGACGCGATCGTCACGATCTTCGGCGCCTCGCCGATGCCGAGCCACAAGATGAGCAATGGCAGGAGGGCAATCTTCGGCACTGGATAGATCGCCGAAACCATCGGCATGCCGATGGCGCGGCCGGCGGAGGAAAGCCCCATCACGACACCGACGCCGACCCCCAGCACCGAGCCGATCAGCCAGCCCGAGCCGATGCGCATGAGCGAGATCGACAAATTGTTCCACAGATCGCCGCTGATGGTGAGCTGCCATAGCGCCTCGCAGATCGCCGCCGGCGACGGCAGGAACACGGGATCGATCCAACCCCAGGAGACCGAGGCCTGCCACACGGCAATGATCGCGGCAAAGGCGATCCAGCCATAGAGCGGCTTCGGCACTTCGAGGAAGCCGCCGCCGCGGAAGGCGACCTCGCGGCGCAACCCCGGACCCGTTACGGCAATTTCACTCATGAATCACCTCCCGATCGGCCACCGAAGCCTCGTCGCGAATGAGGGACCAGAGCCGATCGCCGAGGTCGCTCAGCTGACCTTGGACCTCTTTGCGCGTTCGCTCGCGCTGCGGGATCGGCACGTTGATTACTTCCTTGATGCGCCCCGGCCGGCGCGACAGTACCACAATCCGGTCGGCCAAGCGCAATGCCTCGTGGAAATTATGCGTCACATAGAGGCCGGCGATACGCTCTCGCAGCAGCAGGTCGACGAAATCCTCCATCAGCAGATCGCGCGTCTGCGCATCGAGCGCCGAGAGCGGCTCGTCCATCAGCAGAACCGCCGGCCGCACCACCAGCGCGCGGGCAATGCCGACGCGCTGGCGCATGCCGCCGGACAATTGCTTGGGCAGCGCCTTGGCGAAATCAGCGAGCCCGGTGCGCTGCAAGGCGTCGGCGACGCGGGCTTTGCGCTCGGCGGCGGAGAGCTTGTGGTGCTCGAGCGGCAGGCCGACATTTTGCTCGACGGTGCGCCACGGTAGCAGCGCGAAATCCTGGAAGATGAAGGTCAGCGGGTTGAGGCAATCGGGAGCCGGATGCCCCTCGAGAAAGACGCGGCCCTGGCTCGCCTTGAGAATGCCGCCGACAATGCCCAAAAGCGTGGACTTGCCGCAGCCGGAAGGACCGATGATGGCGACGACCTCGCCCTCGCGGACATGCATGGTGATGTCCTCGAGCACGATGAGATCGTCATAGGCATGGCGCTTGACGTCGACGATCACATCCATGGCCGATCGCCCCTCGACGCGACCCGATCGCGGCGCGGCGGGGCGCGCCCGCGCCGCATCGCGCCGCCAATGAATCCTGCCGACATTCCTCCTCGTCTTTCTCGTCTCGTGCCGCCTTTGCTCAGGCGGCAAGTCCCAAAACGCAACGGGGCACCTATGATACCGGGCGCAAACGATCGGGTCCACGCGGCTCTCCGCGCTCGAACCAAGGCGAGCGTGGCGCGGCCACGCTCGGGCACCACCGGGCGAAGCGCCTGGCGGAACGGAAGCGATATCGCAATAGGTCGCGCGATCATCTGATACGTGCCTGACCAGTCACGGCGCGCCGGGCCAGGGCTGCTCGCCATCCCCCCCGAATTCGTTGTGCGCAGTTCCATCTTTGCAGGTGCCGCGCCTTAAGCTCCCGGCCGGTCAATCTTTTCTTAATGGTAATAGGCTTTAGTCTTAAGCGCTGGTGACGCTCCCGTTAGCCGCACCGGTCGCGGCCAAATCCGGGATTGCTCATGGCTTCCATCCTCCTGATCGAGATCGAGACATCGCTGCGCCAGGCTATCGCGCGCATGCTCGCGGGCGACGGCCATCACGTCGTCGAAGCGCGGGATGGGCGCGAGGGCTTGCGGCTGCTGCGCACGCGGCGCCCGGACATCGTCCTTACCGACATCGTCATGCCCAATGCCGACGGCA
Organism: Allostellaceae bacterium; assembly: GCA_046706015.1. GTDB lineage: Bacteria > Pseudomonadota > Alphaproteobacteria > ATCC43930 > CGMCC-115725 > CAIKMD01. Next base: position 8,992 of record JBJKPV010000206.1, read on the forward strand.
TCGAAGTCATCGCCGCGAACCGCCAATCGCCGCACCCAGCAAAGCTCATCGCCATGAGCGGCGCGGCGGGGCTGGGGCCGAGCTATCTCAAGGCCGCGGTCGAGCTCGGCGCCGACGGTGCCCTAACAAAACCGTTCCGCCATGCGGAGTTGACGGCCGCGATCGCCGCCTGTCTCGATGACCGCCTTCCCGAACGCCGTTACGCCTGAGTTTTAACCGCCGCAGCGGGGTGCTAGTTTCGCGCCCATGCCGTCCGGCGCCGCCAGCCCCTCCGCCGCCTCGAACCCCGCCGCCTCACCCGCCTCGCTCGCCGAGGCGACACCCGTCATGGCGCAGTATCTCGAGCTGAAGCGCCAGCATCCGGACTGCCTGCTCTTCTATCGCATGGGCGATTTCTACGAGCTCTTCTTCGACGACGCCGGACGCGCCGCCGCTGCGCTCGACATCCAGTTGACGAAGCGCGGCAAGCACAATGGCGAGGACATTCCGATGTGCGGCGTCCCGGTGCACGCGGCCGAGGCTTATCTCGCGCGCCTCATCCGCCAGGGCTTCCGCGTCGCCGTGTGCGAGCAGATGGAGGACCCGGCCGAGGCGCGCAAACGCGGCAGCAAATCGCCGGTCAAGCGCGCAGTCGTGCGCATCGTCACGCCGGGCACCTTGACCGAGGACAATCTCCTCGACGCGCGGCGCCACAATTACCTCGCCGCCTTGGCCGATGCCGGCGGCGCGCTGGCGCTGGCCTGGCTCGATCTCTCGACCGGCGATTTCGCGGCGCAGGAGGTCTCGGTCGGAGGGCTCGGCGCCGCGCTCGCGCGCATCGCGCCCGGCGAGATGCTGGCACCGGAGCGGCTCCTGGCGCGCCTCGATCTCGCCGAGCTCTTGGGCCAGCGCCACGCCAATCTGACGCCTCTGCCCAATAGCCGCTTCAACAGCGATACCGGACGCCGCCGGCTCGAAGACCTCTATGGCGTGCGCGATCTCGGCGGCTTCGGCGCTTTCTCGCGCGCCGAGATCGCCGCCGCGAGCGCGCTGGTCGATTACGTCCTACTGACACAGCAGGGCAAGCTTCCCGCGCTCGCGCCACCGCGACGCCTGGCGCCCGGCGATACGATGGAGATCGACGCCGCGACGCGGCGCAATCTCGAATTGACCGAGAGTCTCACCGGCGAGCGCTCGGGCAGCCTTCTCGCCGCGATCGACCGCACCGAGACCGGCGCCGGCGCGCGTCTCCTCGCAGAATTTCTCGCCGCGCCGCTCACCGATCCGGCCGCGATCGACGCGCGGCTCGACGCCGTCGCGTTCTTCGCCGCCGCCGAGCGGCTGCGCGAGGAGGTGCGGCGCGGCCTCAAGCGCTGCGCCGACATGGCGCGCGCCATGACGAGGCTCGATCTCGAACGCGGCGGCCCGCGCGACCTCGCCGCGTTGCGCGACACGCTCGACCAGTGCGCGCAACTGCGCGCGCTGCTGAGAAGCGCCGATTTCGGCGCGCCGCCGAAGCTCGTGGCCGCAATCGAGCGTGATCTCGGCGAGCATGGCGCGCTGGTCGATCATCTGCGACGTGCGCTCGCCGCCGAGCTACCCCTCTCGGCGCGCGACGGTGGCTTCATCGCGCAAGACTATGCGCCGGAGCTCGACGAGCTGCGCAATCTGCGCGATGAGAGCCGGCGCCTCATCGCCGGACTGCAAACGCGCTACGCCGCCGAGACCGGCGTCGCCAATCTCAAGATCCGCCACAACAACGTGCTCGGCTATCACATCGAGGTGACGCAAGCCAACGCCGCAAAGCTCGGCGAAGGCTTCATTCACCGCCAGACCATGGCGACATCGATGCGCTTCGCGACGGTCGAGCTCGCCGGGCTCGAGAGCAAGATCGCCTCGGCAGCGGACCGCGCGCTCGCCCTCGAGCTGAAGCTCTTCGAAACGCTGGTCGCCGAGTTGCGCGTGCACCGACGCGGCATCGCTGACGCCGCCGCGGCGCTGGCCGCGCTCGATGTCGCGGCGGCGCTCGCCGAATTGGCGGTGAGCGAGCGCTATTGCCGGCCCCTTCTCGATGACGGGCTCGATTTCGAGGTCCGCCAAGGCCGGCACCCCGTGGTCGAGGCGGCGCTGCAACGGAGCGACGGCGCGGCCTTCGTCGCCAACGACTGCGATCTGCGCGACGGCCAGCGCCTCTGGCTTTTGACCGGCCCAAACATGGCCGGCAAGAGCACCTTCCTGCGCCAGAACGCCCTGATCGCGGTGCTGGCGCAGATCGGCTCCTTCGTACCCGCGGAAGCGGTGCGTCTCGGCGTGGTCGATCGGCTCTTCAGCCGCGTCGGCGCCGCCGACGATCTGGCGCGGGGGCGCTCGACCTTCATGGTCGAGATGGTCGAGACCGCCGCGATCCTCAACCAGGCGACCGCCCGCTCCCTCGTCATTCTCGACGAGATCGGCCGCGGCACCGCGACCTTCGACGGGCTCTCGATCGCCTGGGCCGCGGTCGAGCATCTTCACAACGTCAATCGCTGCCGCGCGCTGTTCGCGACGCACTACCACGAGCTCACGGCGCTCGCGGCAACGCTCGACCATCTTTCCTGTCAGACCATGCGGGTCAAGGAATGGCAAGGCAGCGTCGTCTTCCTCCACGAGGTGGCGCCCGGCGCCGCCGATCGCTCCTACGGCATTCACGTGGCGAAGCTCGCTGGCCTGCCGCAAGCCGTGATTGCCCGCGCCGAGCAGGTGCTGGAGACGCTCGAAAAGGACGAGCAGGGCGGAGCGCTCACCCGCCTCGCCGAGGATCTCCCGCTCTTCGCCGCCCGGAGCGCGCCGACAGAGCCCAAGCCGCCCTCGCCGGTCGAAACCCGTCTCGCCGAGTTGCGTCCCGACGAGCTGACGCCGCGCCAGGCGCTCGACTTGCTCTACGAGCTGAAGCGGCTGCGCGAGGGCGACAAATAGAGGCTTCCACGGTAAGATAGGAGGCCGTGGATACCATCGCCCATCGCCGCGAGATCATCGATCGTCGCGCCTTGTTGACCGAGCTCGACGCGCTCGCCGCGACGGCACCGGAGCCGCCGCGCAAGCGCGTCGCCGAGATTTTGAAAGCGGCACTCGTCGCCGGCCGGGCCGAAGTGCGGCGGCGCTTCGAGGGCGGCGCCTCGGGCACGGAGAC
>JBJKPV010000207.1:0-6606 GCA_046706015.1 Allostellaceae bacterium
TGCGCTCACATGGCCGAATCCGTCGAGGATATCGTGGTCGAAGAGGATCAGATTGGCCAGCGCCACGTCCTCGACGAGGTCGCGCGAAGCGGTGATGAGGCGGGAGGATTGCTTGGATTTCTTCGTCGGCGATTTCTTTTTCATCCTATAGCAATCCCACGACCGCGCCGCTCATGCAAGTGGCGATCGTGCCCGAGAGGATCGATCGCAAGCCCAGCCCGACGATGTCGTGCTTGCGCTCCGGGCACATCGCACTCATGCCGCCGATCATGATCCCGGCGCTGCCGAAATTGGCAAAGCCGCACATCGCATAGGTGAGAATGAGCCGCGAGCGCGCGCCGAGCGCCGAAGCCGGCAGCTTCGCCATGTCGACATAGGCGACGAACTCGTTGAGCACGGTCTTGGTGCCCATCAGCGTCGACGCGGTCGCGATCTCGCGTGTCGGTACGCCGATCAGCCACATCACCGGACGGAACGCATAGGCGAAAAGAAGCTGCAAGGTGATTGGCGTCCCGGCCGGATGCGGCAGCCAGGAGAACGCCATGTTGACCAGCGCGACGCAGGTGATGGCGACAATCAGCATGGCGGCGATGTTCGCGAGAAAGACGATGCCGTCAGCTGTGCCCTTGGCGAGCGCGTCCATCGCCGAGAGCAGTGGCTCGCCGAGCGTGAGCTGCGCCTCGGCCTCGGGGTTGTTGCCGAAAGGCACCATCAGCGCTGCCACGGCGAGAGCGGCCGGCGTGCTGATGACCGACGCGACGAGGATATGCCCGAGCGCGCCGGGAACGACGGGCCCGAGGATCGCCGCATAAAGCACCATCACCGTGCCGGCGATCCCCGCCATGCCGCAGGTCATGAGCGCGAAGTGCTCGCCGCGCTCCATCCGCGCGAGATAAGGCCGCACGAGCAATGGCGCTTCGATGTTGCCAACGAAGACGTGTACCGCCGCGCCGAGCCCCAGGGCGCCGCCGATCGCCATCACGCGGCGCAGCACCCAGGCGAAAGCTTTGACGAGAAGCTGCAGCACGCCCCAATAAAAGAGCAGCGAGGCAAGCGCGCTGATCACGAGGACGAGCGGCAAGGCGCGGAAGGCGAAGATATAGCTGGCGCCGGGATGGTTCTCGACAAAGGGCAAGGCGCCGCCGCCGAGATAGCCGAAGACGAAGCTCGTGCCGGCATCGGTGGCGCGCTGCAGCGCGTCGACGCCGCGGTTGAGCAAGAGAAAGATATCGGCGGCGGCCGGAAATTTGACGAAGAGCACGGCCAGAGCGAATTGCAGAACGACACCGGCGACCACGGTACGGATCGGGATGCGCCAGCGGTTCTCACTCAGGACCCACGCCAGAAGCAACAACGCGACCAGACCAAGAACCCCGCGCATTGCCCTGCCCCGCCGCTCTCACCCACGCCCCAACCCAGGATGGCATCAAGCGCGCCGTCCTGTCGACATGCGACTCGCCTGATTGGACCGTGATGTGGCTTATTGAGCCGGGATTTTTCCCCCTCCGTCGTCTATGAGTTATGAGTGTGACGATGAGTATCGCCGTGGCGGACGCGCGGTGATTCGCCTTCGGCCAAGAAATCACAACGGGGACAAGTCGTGCTGTTCGTGCTCTCGAAGCTCCTCTGGATTCTGATCCAGCCGGATCTGATCATCATCGCCCTGATCGGCATCGGCGTCACGCTGATGTGGACGCGGCGCGCACGGCTCGGTCGGCGGATCGCAAGCCTCGGCGCGGTGCTCCTCGTCACGATCGCGCTATTGCCTTGCGGCGCCTGGTTGCTGGCGCCGATCGAGAGCCGCTTCCCGCCAGTGCACCACCCGCCCGCCCATGTCGACGGCATTATCGTGCTGGGCGGCGCAATCGATCCGGTTCTTTCGGCGCGACACGGCATGCCGCGCCTCACTGTGGAGGCCGAACGCCTGACGACCTTCGCCTGGCTGGCGCGGCTTTATCCCGCGGCGAAGCTCGTCTTCACCTCGGGCTCGGGCCTGCTCTTCGACACGCAATTCCGCGAGGCAGACGCCGCCAAGCAGCTCTTCGCCGAGCTCGGGCTCGACACCAAGCGCGTCGTCTTCGAGCGCAACTCGCGCAACACCTACGAGAACGCGATCTTCAGCAAGGCGCTGGTCAAGCCGAAGCCGGACGAGACCTGGATCCTCGTCACCTCTGCGTGGCACATGCCGCGCGCAGTCGGAATCTTTCGCCAGGCGGGCTGGCCAGTGCTGCCCTGGCCGGTCGCCTATCGAACAGGAGGCGCTTACGATTTCGAATTTGCGGACCACATCCAGCTCTTCGACCTGGCGGTCCATGAATGGCTCGGGCTTCTGGCCTATCGGCTGCTCGGCCGCACCGACGCCCTTTTTCCAGGACCATCGCGCGGCGCGCCCGGCGCCGGTCACACCGCGATGTTGACCGACTTTCCGCGGTGCGGATCGCTCGATGTCGCTTGCGACGCCGCGGCACCTTGATCATTCGAAGTCTGAGGGTGGATCTGCGGCTTGGCCTGAACCAGCTGCTGGCCAAGCGGCAGCGCGAGCGGAGAGCCTGCGCTGGGTACCGAACTGCACATGAGAAAGTGCGCTCCCTTGCGGTTTGAGCCGGGCGCGAGCCTAGAGAGAACCCCCTAAGGAGCGCTTAGCGCGGACCATCCGAGCGACCCGGCGCGTCCAAGACAGAAAATTCATGAAAATCGGCGGTTTCAACCAAATTAATCATTGTTGAGCACGCTCAATTCATGATTTGTTAAGGTTAACGAGCGCGAATTCACTAAAATTTTAAATAATTTTCCGCCAAATTCGATAAAAATACTCTTCCAATTAACTAAATATTTATGCTGCCCTGTCGCTGGCGACGAATCGGTCGCGTGGAGGTAGCAGCGATGGATGCCCAAACCGTGAGTTCAACCCGCCCGCTCGGGCGCGCCGTGGCGGCGCAGCCGACGCGACGACGCGCGCGCCGGCGCTTCTTGCGGCGCTTCTTCCGCCGCGCAGAGGTCACAACGTTTCAGCGCTGCCTCGCGGTACACATGTACTACGCGGAGCGCACCGGCACCTTGCTGAGCCGCTGATCCGCCGGAAGCCCGATCGCGCCAGCGCGAGACACCAGGAACAATCGATGTATTCTTTGAGAAAAGCGTCACGCATGCGCCGCCTGGGCCGGCTTGGTCCGCGCGGCGCCGCGCCGGCCAAGCCGCCGGCGACCGGCTCGGCCTTCATCCCGAGCGGCGCTCCGCCGCGCGCGCGGATGGAGCAGCCCGAGACCGCGGCCGCGGCCTTCACGTCGCAGCCGCGGCAACCCGAGGAATCCTCACACTCTTAGAGGCAGGCCACCATGGATTTCGAGATCCTCATCCTGCTCATCTTGCTATCGACGCATCTGGTCAGCTTCTGGATCGGCTGGACGATGCACGATGCCGAGCGCCGCGGCACCAGCACCCGCTGAGCCGGACAGCGTCCTCTCCTCTCATTTGACCGCCGCAGGGTCGCGGCCTAGTTTTTCCTCGAGCGTTCATAGAACGAGCCGAGGAGGAAGCGCGATGGCCGCCGAAGATCCGTCGACCCGCAGCCGTGCTGCGATGGGCGGCGCGCATCGCTTGAAGATCGGATTGTTCGGCGCGAATTGCTCCTCGGGCCGGGCGGTCACTGCGATCGAGCACCGTTGGTCGGGAAGCTGGGCCGATTGTCTGCTTCTCGCGCAGATGGCCGACGAGGCCGGGCTCGACTTCATGCTGCCGATCGGTCGCTGGAAGGGCTATGGCGGCAACACCGATTACCAGGGCGAGACGCTCGAAACGCTCACCTGGGCCACTGGCCTTCTCGCCAACACCAAGCGGCTATGGGCGTTCGGCACCGTGCATGCGCCGCTCTTCAATCCCGTCAGCGCCGCGAAATCGATGGTCACCGCCGACCATGTCGGCGAGGGCCGGTTCGGCCTCAATCTGGTGTGCGGCTGGAATGAGGACGAGTTCGAGATGTTCGGCGTCAAGCAGCGCGATCACGACGCGCGCTACGCCTACGCGCAGGAATGGCTCGATGCGATCAAGATGATGTGGTCGCGCGCCGATGAATTCGATTTCGATGGCGAATTCATCCAGCTGAAACAGGTGCGTGCCAAACCCAAGCCCTATGGCGGGACGCGCCCCTACCTGATGAATGCGGGCGCCTCGCCGACCGGACAAGCCTTTGCCATCCGCAATTGCGATGGGCTCTTCATCTCCGCCTCGGTGCAAGCGCTCGATGCCGCGGCCGAGAATGTGCGCCGTGTGCGCGCGCTCGCCGCCGAGCACAACCGCCAGCTCGACATCTTCACCGCCGGCGTCGTCACCTGCCGGCCGAGCCGCAAGGAAGCCGAGGAATTCGAACATTACGCGCTGGTCGAGAAAGCGGATTGGGGCGCGGTCGACCATATCCTGGCGATGAAGGGGATCACGCCCGACAAGCATACGCCCGAGGTGTTCCAGCAACTCCGCACCGAGCGCGCCTACGGGATGGGCGGGCTGCGCCTCACAGGATCGCCCGACGACATCGCGCGCGACCTCGCCGCGATCCACGAGGCCGGGATCACTGGCATCGGCTTTTCCTTCGTGCACTATCTCGACGAGATGCCCTATTTCTGCGACGAGGTAATCCCGCGCCTCGTGAAGCACGGGCTGCGCGCGCCGACCTGACGCGCCGCCAAGCGCCAGGCTGCGATCACCATTTCGAGCGCAGCCCTTCCGCGTAAGTCTCGCGCCAATCCGCGCCGACCGGCACGAGCCCGTCATGCGGACGGATCGCGCGGTGACTTTCTGGATCCCGGCCGCGCGGGCCCAGCCCCGCTTCGATGGCGCGCGTCGCCTCGTGCAGCAAGCGCCGCATCACCACGATCGCGCGGTCCGAGGTGCCGAGATGCTCGCGCGTGCGATCGGCGATCGCGCCCATGCCTTCCTGGACGGCGACGTCCTGCGTGTTGACGCCCTTGATGCCGGTGGAGCTTGTCGTCTTTTGCGCGGCGCGGTCGATGAAATAATCGTTCGACGCGTTCGCCTTCAGCCGGTAGGTCCCGGGGATAAAGTCCTCGCGGCCGCGGCCATAAAAGGCTTCGAGTTCTTCGGCATGCTCCGGGCTCAGGGCGCAATCGGCGTCGTAGCCATAAGTCCAGTTGTAGACGAAGCTCTGCTCGTCATCGATCGGGACCCAGATATGCCCGTCGATGCGCGACACGCGGCGGTTCGCGCCGAGACCTGTCTGGATGACGTTCGGGCGCATCTGCTGAAACGGCATGACGTATTGATAGACGCGCACGAAGTTGCTCTCGGCGTCGTGCTTCCTCGTCGAGACGTAGTAATAACCGTAATCGGTTTCCACCACTTCGATCCGCGGCGCGCCGTCGCGCGCGAAGAGATTGCTGCGATCGCCCATCCGGTTGTTGTGGAGGAAGGACACATGCGCGGTGTCGAGCCCGCCCTCGAGCGCCTGGAGATAATTGCACGCCTGGTAGGATTTCGACACGGCCCGATGCGTGGCCGGCGCGCGCGTCCACTCATAATCGGGCGGCGCCGGACGCTCTTGCGACGGGCCCATATAGGTCCAGACCACGCCGCCGCGCTCGCAGGTCGGATAAGCCTTGATTTTGGTACCGGCTTTCATCGGCGTGTCGGAGGGCTCAGACGGCATTTCGACGCAATTGCCGTCGGCGTCGAACTTCCAGCCGTGATAGACGCAGCGCAGCCCGCATTCCTCATTGCGACCGAAGAACAACGGCGCGCGGCGATGCGGGCACTCGGCGTCGACCAACCCGACGCGACCGTTGCTATCGCGAAAGGCGATCAGATCCTCGCCCAAGAGCCGCACGCGGACCGGCGCGCCGTCCTTCTCCGGCAGCTCGGCCGAGAGCAACGCCGGCTGCCAATAGCGGCGAAAGAGCTCACCCGCCGGCCGACCAGCGCCGACCCGAACCAGCCGCTCGTTGTCTTCGTGACGAAGCATGGTCAAACCGCCTCTTGCCTGCGATGCGCGACGCGTCGCTGCAATTTTACGCCGCAGCGAGCGCGCGGCAAGCAGGGAAGACCACCGCAGGGGTGGATTGACCCGGAAGCGCGAGGCGTCTAACGGTGAGCGCGAAAGACAGCCGATGGGAGTGAAGCCATGACGGCATCGGAAGCGACGGGCGGTAACGCGGCGACACGCGAGCGCTACTACGCCAAGGTCGGCGCCAAGGATCTCTCCGCGCTGTGGACGACCACGCTCGTCCCGCCCCTGCCCAAGAACCACATCCGCGCGCAACCGCATCTGTGGGACTTCGATAACGTGCTGCGTCCGCTGCTCCTGGAGGCGGGCGGGCTTATCACCGCGCACGAGCCCAACCGGCGCGTCCTGACGCTAGAGAATGCCGGTCTCGGCGGCTCGCACCGAATCCTGGAATCGCTCTATGCCGGCTTGCAGATGAATTTGCCGGGCGAATGCGCGCCAGCGCACCGTCATTCGCCCTCGCCGCAGCCCTTCGACATCGTAGGCGACCCCAAGGCCTGGACCGCCGTCTCGGGCGAGAAATCCTATATGAACCGCGGCGATTTCGTCATCACACCGTCGATGACCTGCCACGATCACGGCCATGACGTCTA
>JBJKPV010000208.1:0-4348 GCA_046706015.1 Allostellaceae bacterium
TGGTCGCCTTTCCGACCGAGACGGTCTATGGGCTGGGCGGCGATGCGACCAACGATGAAGCGGTCGCGGCGATCTTCGCCGCCAAGGGACGGCCGCGCTTCAACCCCTTGATCGTGCATCTCCTCAAAGGCGAGCAAGCCGAGCGGCTGGCCATCGTCGATGGCCGCGCGCTCAGGCTGATGCAGCGCTTCTGGCCCGGGCCGTTGAGCCTCGTTCTGCGCCGCGCGCCGCATTGCCCGATCTCGCTCTTGGCGAGCGCCGGGCTCGACACGGTGGCGCTGCGCGTGCCATCGCATCCCGTGGCGCAGGAGCTTTTGCGAGTCGCGCGCCTGCCGATCGCCGCGCCCTCGGCGAATCGCTCGGGCCGGGTCAGCCCGACGAATGCCGACCACGTGATGAGCGAACTCCAGGGCCGCATTGCCGCGGTGCTCGATGGCGGCACCTGTCCGGTGGGGATCGAGTCGACCGTGCTCGATCTGAGCGCGGGGCGCGCCGCCCTGCTGCGGCCGGGCGCGGTAACGCAGGAAGAGATCGAGGCCGAGATCGGGCCGATCGAGACATCGACCCATGACGAGACCGCGCCGCGCGCGCCCGGCATGCTGGCGAGCCACTATGCCCCGAGCCTGCCCTTGCGGCTCGACGCGACGGAGGTGCGCCCGCACGAGGCGCTGCTCGCTTTCGGCGGCGCTGTGCCCGAGGGTGCGGCCGAGACGCTCAATTTGAGCGCCAAGGGCGATCTCGCCGAGGCGGCGGCGCATCTCTTCGCCATGCTGCGCGCGCTCGACCGCGAACAGTTCTCTGGCATCGCGGTGACGCCGATCCCCGAGCGCGGCTTGGGCCGCGCCATCAACGACCGGCTCCGGCGCGCGGCGCATCGCTGAGCGGCGCGGCGCGCTCTATAATCGCGCATCGACTGGAGGAAACGAGGAGCCGCGCCATGACCGACGATCCGAGCGTCGCCACTTATCGCATCGAGCAAGGCAACGCCTGGCTGAGCTTCAATCGCCCGGCGAAGCGCAACGCCATGAACCCGGCGCTCAACCGGCGCATGGGCGAAATTCTCGACGAGATCGAGCATCGCGACGATTTCGGCGTGCTCGTCTTGAAAGGCGAAGGCAGCGCCTGGTCGGCGGGCATGGATCTGAAAGAATATTTTCGCGAGACCGAGGCGAAAGGCTTGGGCGGCGTGCGCAAATCGCAGCGCGAGGCCTATGGCTGGTGGCGACGGCTGCGCTGGTTCCAGAAGCCGACCATCGCCATGGTCAATGGCTGGTGCTTCGGCGGCGGCTATGGGCCGCTCTTCGCCTGCGATCTCGCCATCGCCGCGGACGAGGCGCAATTCGGTCTGTCGGAGGTCAATTGGGGCATCCTGCCCGGCGGCGGCGCGACCAAGGTGGTTGTGGATTTGATGCTGATGCGCCATGCGATGTATCACGCGCTGACCGGCGAGGCGATCGACGGAAAAAAGGCGGCGGCGTGGGGCCTCGTCAATGAGAGCGTGCCCTTGGCCAAGCTCGAGGCGCGGGTCACCGCGCTCGCCAATCTTCTCCTCGCCAAGAATCCGGTCGCGATCAAGGCGACCAAGGACGCGATCAGGCGCGTGCGCGAGATGACCTACGACAATGCCGAGGATTATCTCGTCCGCGCGCAGGAAGCGGCCAATTCCTTCGACAATGAAGGACGCAAGGAAGGCATCCGCCAATTCATCGACGAAAAGAGCTTCAAGCCCGGCCTCGGCGCCTATGACAAGGCGAAGGCCAAACCGAAGCGCTGAGCGGGGAAGACAGGCGATGCACGGCACGAAGTTTCGGGCTTCCGCACGGCGTGCAGCGCTGCTTGCCGTCACCGCCGTGCTCTTCGCCATGCCGGCCGGGGCGGAAGGAACGGCGCGCAAGCACGATGTACTCGACATCCACCATCTGCCCTTGGGCGACGGGCATATCAGCGAGACGTCCGAGCGCGGCGCGGTGATGGCGTGCCGCATGGGACCCGGAAGAGGCCGCGGCGCGCGCCATGCGGGGGCGTGGATCCATGGCGCGACCTGGGATTTGACCGAAAAGCCGCACGTCAAGGGCGAGATCACCTGGCCGCAAGCGCAATTCTCGATCCGCGAGAGCACCGAAGGACGCATCGTGACGCGGCTGATCGAGGGCAATGGCTTGCCGGTGAAGACGCCGACCGGAAACTTTCCGATCGCGCCCGCCGATCCCGCCTATACGTACGACACCAACCCGAATTCGATCCTGGCTCAGACCCTATCGATCACGCTCCCGGCCGATCCGCAGATCGCGGCCGAACCCTCTTGCGTGCCGATGGGCATGATCGGCGTCGCCTTGAACGGCGTCGCCATCTTCAACGCGCTCGACGACGGCTCGCGCGACGCGGTCGCGCATGAGGTCCAGGATCTGTGCAACGGCCATCCGCAGGCGCGCGGCGAATATCACTATCACGGGCCGAGCCCGTGCCTGCCCGGCGAGACCGAGAACGACACGCTGATCGGCTATGCGCTCGACGGGTTCGGCATCTACAGCCTCTATGACGCGCAGGGCACGGAGCAGACCGACGCCGATCTCGATGCGTGCCATGGCCGCGTCAGCGAGGTCGACTGGAACGGCAAGCGCGTCGCGATCTATCACTATGTACTGACGCGCGAATATCCTTACACGATCGGCTGTTTCAAGGGCACGCCGGTCGCGCTGCCGCACCCTTTCGCGCGCGGCCCCGGACAGTTCCGCGATCGCCCGCCGCCGCGCCGCGGGCCGTTCTAAGCGGGCGCGCGCTCAGCGCGTCTCGCCATGCGGCAAGGGCCGGCTCAACAGGTCCTTGATCCGCTCCTTCATCGCGCTCTGATCGAAGCCGTGCAGCAGGTTGATGCGGTTCCGATTGGGATCGCCGCCATGCCAATATTCGTAGATGTCCTGGCGCATGCCGAAGGACGACGCCGCGAGATCATGCGCCAGGCGGAAGAGCCGCGACTTGTACTCGACATCGACATCCTTGCCGCGCATGTAGCGGTCGAGATATTTGCGGATCTCGGGATTGGCGAGGTCGCGCTCGCTCGGCTGCATGATGATGCCCGAGCCGCAAATCTCGCGCAGGATCTCGACCATGCGCGAAGAGGTCTGCGCGAACCAGATATGGAGACCGCGGCCGGGCCCCAAGCTCCATTGCCCGGTCGGCGTCGGTGCGGCGCGGCGCTCGACGCCATCCATCGCGTGGCGCCAGACCTCGCAATATGTGGCCATCTCGCCGAGCTTGGCCGCGACCTCGCGATAGGAGATGACGCCGATCGCCTCGGCGACCATGGTCGCGACCGCGGTCATCAGGCGCATGCGCTCATGCACGCGGCAGAGATTCGCCCAGCCGAGGAAATTGAAATTGACGCTGCCACCGGCCTCGACGATCAGCTTCACCATCGGCGTCGGATCGTAGAGCATGAAGAGGCGTTCCCACGGCACCAGCACGCGGTCGAAGAACAGCATGCAATCCTGCTCGTCGAGCATCTGGAGCGGATGGCCCCAGGAGCCGAACCAGCGCGAGACCGGCTCACGCGCCAGGATCTTCAAGCCCGGCGTGTTGGTCGGAATGGCGAAGGCGAGCACGCATTTGGGATCGTTGCGCCGCGCGAAGGTCGCCGAGAGCGAGACGTAGCATTCATGGCTGTGCGGCGCGGCGGTCGAGAGCTGCTTGCCGCCGGTGACGATCACGCCGTCCTTGGTCTCCTCGACGACATGGAGCGAGACCTCCTCGTCCTCGCTGCGCTGGCGCTTCTCGTTCTGCGGCTGCTCGCTACGATCGACCTGCGGATCGCCCAGCGCGTGGGTCAGGAACAGGTCGTTGCGCATGCAGTGCTTGTAGTAGTTCTCGAGGTTCTCGCCGAAATCGCAGCGCGGATGCTTGACCGCGCCGAACGCGTCCTTCAGATGCAGCGCCGAGATGATGTAGGGCGCGAGAATGTCGGGGCTGCGGCCGAGCTGACCCCAGGTGAAGGCGTTCCACAGCTCGCTGTTGCGCCGCTTGCGGCCAAGATCCTCGGCCGAGCGCGGCAGCAGCCAGGAGACGCTGGTTCGGACGCCGCTTTCCTCATCGACGAAGGTCATGTCGTCGCGATAGCGCTCGCTGTTCTGCAGATCATAGATTCGGGCGAGCTCGCCGATCATCTCCTTGAAGGCCGGATGGGTGGTGACGTCCCTCACCCGCTCGCCGTCGATCCAGACCTCGCGGTTATCCTTGAGGCTTGCGATATAGCGCGCGCCGGTCATCGCGCCCAAGCCGGGTGCTGCGCCCGCGCGCCGAGAGCCCGGCGCCGCGGCGCCATTCATTGGTTCGATCTTTGCCATCTTTGTCT
>JBJKPV010000209.1:0-2971 GCA_046706015.1 Allostellaceae bacterium
CGCCGCCGCCGGCGGGCTATCGCTATGTCCGGGTCGCGAACGACGTGCTGATGATCGCCGCAGGGACCGGCATGGTGGTCGACGCGATCACGGATCTCGGCGAGCGCTAGACTCTATCTTTCTAAGCCACCGGCATTCGCCGCGTGCGGGACCCGGGCTGCTCGACCAGCTTGCGGTAGAGATGCCAAGTGGCGTGGCCCAGCACCGGCAGCACGACGATGAGGCCGATGAAGAGCGGGATCGAGCCCACAGCGAGCGCGGCCGCGACGATCAGACCCCAGGCCGCGCTCGGGCCGGGATTGGCGCGCACGGCGCGGAACGAAGTCGCGATCGCGGTGTCGAGGCCGACATCGCGGTCGAGCATCAGCGGGAAGGAAACGACGCTGATGACGAGGACGAGGAGCGCAAAGAGAAAGCCGACGCCGATCCCGACCACGATCAGGGTCCAGCCCGCCGGCGTGGTGAAGAGCGCCTGCGCAAAAGCGCCGAGCGAGGCCGGCGCGGCCGGGCCGAGCGTCGCCTTGTAGAGCTCGGCGGCGGCTGTGAGCCACAAAAGGAAGATCGCCACCAGGATCAGGCCCAACAGCGCGATCGGGCCGAAGGCGGGGGCGCGAAAGACGCGGAACGGCGTCGCCCAGCTGACCGCCGCGCCCTGCTCGCGCCGCCGGCTCATCTCGTAAAGCCCGAGCGCGGCCAAAGGCCCGACCAGCGCGAAGCCGGTCGCGAGCGGAAAAACGAGCGGCAGCGCGGTCTGACCCAGCGCCACGCGTCCCAGCACCAGACCGATCGCGGGATAGATCACGCAGAGGAAGATCACGTCGCTGCGATAGGCGCCGAAATCCGCGTAGCCCTCGGCGAGCGCCTCGCGCAGATCATGGAACGCGATCTTGCGCACCGCGGGGGCGGGCGAGTGCATCGTCTCCTGCGCGTGGTGCATGGCGGTGCCGGCATTGCTCATGCCATGGCCGACATGGCGCAGCTGATCGAGACTCCATTCGACCGGATTGCGGATCGTCGTCATGGCTCTCTCTCCTGATGCTTGCCTTACCGGATTCAACGCCCGGCACGGCGCCCGGTTGCGGGCTTTTGCTTGATCGCTCGGCATGGTCGACGCGCACGTGCGAACGACGCCGCGCCTGCGCGCGCCCGCCGCCGCGCCGCGTCCGAATCAAGCGCTCAACCCAAGACGCGGTGCCAGGCAAAGAGCGTGCGCAGCTGATGGCGCATGCGAGCGCGGGGAGGCGGCGCCGGCTCCCAGGTGACGGCGCCGCCGGCGATCGCGGTGCGGGCGCGGCTCAGCACCGCGAGCACCATGGCGTGGGTGGTCGCCGGGCTGTCGTTGAAGAACTCGACGCTGCGATAAGAAGCGCCCGTCACTTCGCGGATCGCCTGCAGCACCGGGCGGCGCAGCACCGCGACCGCGTTCGCCGCCTGCATCGCGCCGACGATGCAGCGTCTTCCGTCGCGCGTCAGCAGCGCGCCCTTGCACCAGCGATCGGGCGTCGCCAGCAGATCGATCACGCGGTCGATCTTCTCGAATGCGTCGAACCGGCCTTGCTCCTCTCTTCCATCGAACGGCATGCTCAACCTCCTTGCGACGGTGCACACATCTCCAGCATTCCGCGCCGCCCTCAGGAGCGCGGTCCCTCGATCCGTCCGCCATCGCGCCAGGCGCTAAGCGGCGTGGGGTATGGCCCTGTCGGTCTCGGCCGGGTGCGGCTCGGCGACACGCGCCGCGGTCTCGCTCCAGCTCTCGCTCATTTGTTTCATCGGCCGCAGGGCGCATTGCGCCGTGGTGCGGCTATGCTCGGCCAGCGCCTGGAGATCGGCGCCGAGCCGCTTCATCGAGCCCTCGAACCATTCGGCTTGGATCGAAGCGGCTTCGCCGAGATCGCGGCAGGATGCGAGACGCGCATAGCTGTCGATCAAGCCGCGCGCGGCTTCGGCGCGGCGATCGAGCCAGCCACGGATGATCGGCTCTGCGGCGGCGGCGAGCTCGGCCTGAGCCTGGAACCAGGATTCGAAAGGCGCGGTCGGCGAGAACGCCCCTTCGCCTTCGGCATAGCCCGCATGCAAGCCGGTTCGATGTTCCGCTTTGACGAACTTCGCAGCCATTGCGTGTCTCCCAGGTTGATCGACGACGCGAGCAGCCACGGCGAGGCCTAGCGAAGCAGAAAACGGCAAGGGCAAAGGGCCCCGCCTTGCGAGCTTCGTCGGAAAAGGTTCATCTGAATGCGCGCCGCGGCCATGCGCCTAGCGTCCACGACAAATACGCGAAAGAAAGGCTATGCCCCTCGGGCGGCGCTCGTCAATGGGCTTCGATCAAAGGCGCTGTGATTTGCGCGCGCGGCGATGGCGTGAGCGCGACGCGCGCGGCGATCGCGATGACAAGATTTCGTGAGGAGAAGCGTGGCGCATCGGGCGCCCGCGCGATCAAGCGCGGTTGCGCGCGGCGCGGACGATGCCGACGATCGACCAGAGATAGACGCCGGCGGCGGCGAACCAGGGCGCAAGGCGCGCCGTGGCAACGACCCAGAGCGGCATTGATTCCCAGAGCGAAGACAAGCGTCCGAGATCGAGACCTGTTTGCGCCAGCAACGGCTTGACCAGCGCTACGAACTCGGGACCGCCGAGAGCGATCGTCTCATAGGCGCCGCCGATCGCCGCGGTCAGCAACACGCCATTGACGAGAAGCGAGCGCGTGAAGGAAAGCTCGCCGTGCCAATGGCGGGCGATGTAGGAACGCTTCGGCTCGATCGCTTGCGCCGCGAGTCCGCCGACTAGGCTGCGCAGGCGCTCGGTCTCGGAATTGGGCACGTCATGGGCTTCGGCGGCCGGTACCGGCGCGGTTGCGACCGGCGCCGGCGCGCTGGCGACGGGAAGACGATGCTCTTCCTCGACCGGCACGGCATCGGGCAGGGCATCGAGCACCGCCTCCGGCGCCGGTTGCTCGGCTTGCGCTGCCGGGTAG
>JBJKPV010000210.1:0-4603 GCA_046706015.1 Allostellaceae bacterium
GCCACTCCTCGCCGCGTCTTCGGGCGGAGATAGAACGTTTCCTTGGGGTTCCCGGTTCCGCTGCTGGAAAAATTCTACCTCTTGCCGCGGAGAAGCGGGCAAGATTTATGCGCGAATCGCCCGGCGACCTCAATCCAGCGTCGTCTCAGACAAGCCGAGGCGGACGCTTGGCGCATCGAAGGTTTCTGCTATCGTTGGGCAGGGAAGGAAAGCCGCGCCGGCGCGCCGCCGGATCTCTCCTCATAGTCGCGAAAGGGCCGCGATGACGACGCTATTGGCATCCGACACGCGCGACGCGCCGCTCCGGCCGCGGCCGAAGACACTCTCTGCATGAAAGCGGCGCTTTTTTGCACCTCGCGCTATGTCGGCGCCGCGCCCCAAGGGGTGTGGCCGCTGCCGGCGAAATATTGCGATCCCGAGACCGCGGCGCGCTCGATGGAGACGACGATCGAGCAATTTCGCCTCGCCGATCAATTCGGCTTCGATTGGGTCACGGTCGCCGAGCATCATTATTCCTCGTTCTCGATGACGCCCAATCCGATGTTCTTCGCCGGCGCGCTGAGCCGGGTGGTGAAGCGGGCGAAGATCGCGGTGCTGGGGCCGACCTTGCCGATCCTCAACCCGGTCCGCGTCGCCGAGGAGCTGGCGATGCTCGATGCGATGACGGACGGGCGGATCATCGCCGGGCTGATGCGCGGCACGCCCAATGAATACGTCACTTATAATTTCAATCCGTCGGAATCGCGCGCCCGCTTCGCCGAGGCGCTCGCGATCATCCGCCGCGCCTGGACCGAGCCCGAGCCGTTCGGCTGGCAGGGGCGCTACTACCAATATCGCACCATCTCGATCTGGCCGCGGCCGGTGCAGCAACCGCACCCGCCGATCTATATGTCGGGATCGAGCCCCGAGGCGGGCGAGCTCGCCGCGCGCAATCGCATCGGGCTCGGCTTCGCCTTCACCACGATCGACGCCGCCGCCATTGCGGCCGCCTATTACCGCGCCCAGGCGCGCGCGGCGGGCTGGGAGCCGAGACCCGAGGATGTCAACTATCGCGTCGGCTTTCATGTCGCCGACAGCGACGAGGAGGCTTGCGCCGATATGAGCCAAGCGGCGCCGCGCATCGCGCTGACCAATTCCAACGCCGCGATCACGGCGGCCATGACCGAGACCAGCTATTACGGGCGCGACGAGGCGCAAGCCACGCGCACGGCAACGCGTACGCTTCAAGACCGCATTGAAGCGGGGCAGATCCTGGTCGGCTCGCCGGAGACGATCCTGCGCCAGATCGAGCGCATCCGCCGCGAGATCGGCGCCGGCGTGCTCGATTGCCCTCTGGGGGCGCAGCTCGGCGACAAGACGCTGCGCTCGATCGAGCTTTTCGGCACCAAGGTTCTGCCGCGCATGCGCGAGCTGTGATGCCAATGAGCGCTGGGCACGACGATAGAGGAGCGCAGAGCGATGCCGGCGAGGCGGTGCTGTGGCTTGGCGCGAAAGGACGCGGCGCCGCGCTCAAGGCGCTGGTCGTAGCGCAATGCCGCGTGATCGAGATCGAGGCGCGGGCGGTGGAAGATGTCCTCGCGGCGCAAGGGCTTGAGCGCGTGAGCCTCGTCGCCGCGGGCGATGACGCCGCCGCGGCGCTGAGCCTCGCGCTCCAGCGGCCGGCGACGATCGCTGCGATCGTGCTGCTCGCGCCGACGATCTTCGATGCGACGGGCCCCGCGCGTGAAGGCAAGGAGGCGGTTGCCGAGAAATTCGGCGCCATCGAGGCGCCGATGCTGGCGCTCTTTGGCACGGAGGATAAGGCCACGCCGCCCGAGGTCGCGCGGCATTACCGTGGGCGCAATCCGCGCTGCAATCTCGTCTTTATTTACGATACGACGGCGGCGATGGGCGAAGAGCGGCCCGAAGCCGTCGCCGAGCTGGTCACCGATTTCATCAAGCGCGGCGATCGTTTCGTCGTACGCCAGCAGGACGATCGGCTCTATCGCTAAGCCGTGTGCTTAGACCGCGGTCCAGCCGCCATCCTGGGTGAAGACCTGGCCGGTCACATAGCGCGATGCATCGCTCGCCAGATAGATCGCCAAGCCCTGCAATTCATCGGGCCGGCCGCGCCGGCCCATCGGCGTGCCGCGCAGGATCACCTGCTCGAAGCGCGCGATCTCGTCTTGCGTCGCGGTCGCCTTGCGCTCGGCCGCGAGGTTGGTGCCGCCATGCCAGCCGGGCGCGATCGCGTTGGCGCGGATCCCGTCCTTGGCGTATTCCGCGGCCATCTGGCGGGTGAGGCCGATGACGCCCGCCTTGGCCGCGGCGTAATTGGCGCCGTTCATGGCAAAGCCCGGATAGTTGCCGACGAGACCCACGATCGAGGCGATGTTGATGATCGAGCCGGCGCTCGCCGCCAGCATGCCCGGGATGAGCGCGCGGCTGATCAGGAACACGCCGCGCAAATTGATCGCGATCAGGCGGTCCCAATCCGCGACCGGCATCTCATGCGTGCGCATCGGCACGGTGGCGATGCCCGCATTGTTGATGAGGATGTCGATATGCGGCGCGATCCCGGCGACATCCTTCGCCATCGCCTCGATCGCGTCCGCATCGGCGACGTCGCAGCAGAGCGCAACGGCGTCGTTGCGTGCCTTATTGATGAGGCCGGCCGTTTCCTCGGCAGTGCCGCGGTCGCGGTCGAGGCAGAAGACGCGCGCGCCGGAGAAGGCGAGCCCTTCGGCGAAGGCGCGGCCCAAGCCGCTGCCCGCGCCGGTAACAAGCGCCGTCTTGCCCGAGAGATCGAAGAGGTGCGCGATTTCGCCCGCCATGCTCGCCTCCGGGGAAGACGGCGTTCCGCCGCCGCTATTTCGCGCCCATGCTCGCGATCTTCACCGGCACGAATTTGCGGGTGAGGAACTGGGTGTCATTGGGCTCCTTTGGCAGGATCTTGAGCGCGACCCAGGATTCCTTGATCGTCTTCAGCGCCTCCGGGTCGAAGCGCCCGTCCTTCGACATGAGCGGCATTTCGCGGTCATAGGCGCCGGTCATCACGGCCTTGCTCTCGTGCAGCACCTCAACCGCGTCGGCGATCGACTGCTCGCGATGATCGCGCATCCATTGGAGCGTAGCGAAGAAGCCCCGGACGAACTTCTCCACCGTGGCGGGGTGCTGATCGATCATCGCCTTGCGCGCGAAGATCACATGGGTGATGAAGCGCGGCACGAATTGGTCCATGGTGACGAGCGGGCGGCCGCGATGCTGCTCCTGCAAGGTCAGCGCCCCTTCATAGGACCCCATGCCGGCATCGACCGCGCCGCTGACGATCGCCGAGTACATGGCCGGGCCGCCGCCGGTGGCGACGATCTTGATTCCGTTCGGGCCCCAGCCCTCATGGGTCGAGATGCGCTGCGTCAGCCACGCGGTCAGCGAGCCGACCGTGCTGACGGCCATCACCTTGCCCTTGAGATCGGCAACCTTCTTGATCGGCGACTTCGCGGCGACGATCACCGAAATGTTGACGGGCGCGCCGAAATAGGCGGCGACCGCGCGCGCCGGCACGCCCTTCACGGCGAAGGCCATGCCGGGTCCGCTGCCGAGGCCGAAATCGACGCTGCCAGCGGTGAGGCCCTGCTGCAGCTTGGCGTCGCCCAAGAAAGCGGTCCCTTTCACGTCGAGCCCGTATTTCGCGAAGATGCCCTGCTTGATGCCGATATCGAGCGGCGTGAAGGTGAAGGCGGTCGCGACCGCCTTGCCGACGTGCACCGTGTCGGCCGCTTGGGCGGCGCGCGGCGCCGTCCCCAGCGCGACGAGCGCGACGGCGAGGCTCAAAGTGGTAACCGCGGTGCTGAGCTTGCGCATGTTTTCTCCCTGATTCGGGCGATCCGCGCGGCTCGAGCCGTGCGCGCGCCCACGCTGTCTCTTTGTCTTCGCCGCCCTCGGGGCAGCGCGGGCGGATGGTGGACCAATTCGCTGCGGTCGGCAACAAGTTATCGGGCGCAACTTATCGGGCACAAAGCATATTACCCTTGGGGGTGGTACGCGCGGCGATAGCGAAGATCGACCGTGGCGCGCTTTTCTATTGCGAAGACCAAAGACAATCTCGATAGTGCGCGACCGGCTTCCGGCCTCCGGGGGAAGAACAAGATCGGAGCGGCGGAAGCGGGAACAAAAGCCAGGGGGTCTTATATGAAGTGTCTCGTTTCTCTGATCGCCGTCATGCTCGGCGTCGCGCTCGTCGCGCCGATCCACGGCGCCAAGGCGGCCTCGCAAGTGCAGCGCGGGAAATATCTCGTGACCTTGGGCGGCTGCAATGATTGTCATACGCCCGGCTCGATGATGGGTCATCCAGACTTCAAGCAGGCTCTGGGCGGCGGGACCGTCGGCTTTTTCATTCCCGGGCTCGGCGTGTTCTTTCCGCCGAACCTGACCCCGGACAAGGAAACCGGGCTCGGCGCCTGGACCAATAAGCAGATCATCACGGCCATCACCACTGGCAAGCGGCCCGACGGTCGCGAGCTCGCGCCGATCATGCCGTGGCGTAGCTTGTCGCATCTGACGCATCGCGACGCCGAGGCGATCGTCGCCTATTTGAAGAGCCTGCCGCCGGTGAAGCACAAGG
>JBJKPV010000211.1:0-3778 GCA_046706015.1 Allostellaceae bacterium
TGACGCCGATGAGGTTGATCGGCGCGAAGGTATGACCCTTAGGGATCGAGAAGAACGGCAGCGGCGCGTTCAAATTCGGCGATCGCAGCAAAGGATGGCCGCTTGCGTCGAACAGCGTATAGGTGAAATAGCCGCGTTGGTCAGCATAGACGTTCCGCCATGCCGGCGTCAGGTCGAGTCGCAGCGTCCCGTCCTTCTCCACGTGTAAACCGGTGAGAAACTCCCGCGCCTGCTCCTGCAAGGTGCGGTCCCAGAGGTCGTTGCCGAGCCGCACGACCTCGGAACGATAGGACAGCCAGGTGGCACCGACGCCCAAGACGAAGATCAGCACCATCGCGCCGAGAAGTTGCCAGCGCAGGCTGAGGCCACGCGTCACGCGGCGTCGCTGTCGCTTAGGCGATAGCCGATGCCGCGCTTGGTTTCGATGCGCAATGCGCCGTTGGCGGCGGTGAGCTTCTTGCGCAGACGCGATACCGCAGCTTCGAGCGCGTTGGCGCTGCTGGTGCGGTCGAAGGCATAAAGCCGATCCTCGAGTATGTCTTTGGCGATCACCCGGCCCGACGCACGCAGCAGCTCCTCGAGCAATGCCGCCTCGCGTCGCGTAAGATCGAGCGCGCACTCGCCGACATAGGCCGTGCGCGAAACTGTGTCGAAGCTGAGCGAACCCAGCGCATAGACTCGGCCGCGGCGCGGCCCCGGCCGTCGCAGCACAGCCCGCAAGCGCGCTTCGAGCTCGCTCAGATTGAATGGCTTGAGCAGATAGTCGTCGGCCCCCTCGTTGAGTCCGTTGACCCGATCCTCGATGGCGTCGCGCGCCGTGAGGATCAAAACAGGAATGGCGGCATGAGGGCTGCTGCGCAACGCTCGTAGCAACTCCATGCCGTCGATATCCGGTAGACCAAGATCGAGGACAATGGCGTCGCAATTGGTACCATCGACAGCGACGAGCGCGTCCTTGCCGCGGCTCACAGCTTCGACCGCGAAGCCCTGCTCAAGCAGATGATCGGCGATCATCTCCCGCATGGGAGGGTGGTCTTCGACCAGCAAGATTTTCATGGCATCCACGCCTGCCGCATCATTGTCGCCGACTGTAGATGGGCATCCTGACGGCAACCTGACAAGGGGCGGGCAGGTCCGTAATTTTCGCCGCCGTCAGGCGACCGTAAGTTTGCCGTGCCACGTCTCTACTGTCTCCAATTCAAGAAGAGGTTTGTGTCATGCGTACCAAATTCGTTACTGTTGCCTTGGCAGGTCTGCTCACGGTCAGCAGCACCGCGGCCGCTTTCGCGCAAGCGGCGGACGCCATTTATGAACACAGAAGCCACATGGCGCAGGAAATGGCGAAAGCCAATCGGGCTTCGAGCCCGCAGATGACGCAGAACTCCACCTTTGCCAACGCGAAGCAGAACGATGCCGATAATAGCTGCGTTGCGGCTTCTGGGTCGTCGGCCCATCACCGTCCCCAGGGTTAACACTCTTCGCAATCGCCGTTATCGAGCGGGTTGTGCACGGCCTCGATGACTTGTGAAGCACCGCCGCCTCTCGCTTTTTTTGAAGGCGGCGGTGCTCCTTTGATGCGTGCCGTCGCCAACCGATCCGACGCGGAGAGCACCAGACAGCGGGGCAAGCACCAGCGCGACGGTGATCACGATTGATCAACCGTGTGAAGAGCCGTTAGAGCCAGATGGTCCGGAACGGCGGACCGGCGAGGTCTCGCGGCACACGGACGGATCGCTCAGGCAGCACCGAAGGTCATCCGAGCCGCCATTGTGAGTGATCCGCTGGCCTTGAGGAACGTTGGCCGAGGATGGTGCGGCCTTAGGGATGGCCTTTTGCAGCACTGTCTCTCAGAAACCGACGTAACCCGCCTCGGATAAGAGTGCCTCATTGCCCCGTGGGTTGCTCGCCATGTCGCCAGCGGCTAGCTTCGCTGGCATCGAGGGGAGATGATCGACAAGCTCGAATATCTTATCGCGTTGGCGAACGAGCGGCATTTCGGCCGGGCGGCAGATGCCTGCGGCGTAACGCAGCCAACTTTCTCGGCGGGCGTCAAGCAGCTCGAAGACGCGCTCGGCGTGTTGCTTGTGCAGCGCGGCTCGCGGTTTCACAGCTTCACGCCGGAAGGTGAGCGGGTACTGGACTGGGCGCGGCGCATCGTCGGCGATTCGCGCGCCATGCAGCAAGAGATTCGCGCGCTTAAGAAAGGCCTTGTCGGCCACATCAAGATCGCGGCAGTGCCGACCGCGCTCGGCATGGTCGCGCAATTGACGACGCCCTTCCGCGCGCGGCACCCGGGGGTCCGCTTCACCATTTGGTCCCGGACATCGATCGAGATTCTGGCAATGCTGGAGAATCTCGAAGTCGATGCGGGGCTCACCTATATCGACAACGAACCGGTCGGTCGAGTGCGGGTCGTGCCGCTTTATCACGAGCGCTACCGGCTGGTGACAGCCTCGGACGCGCCGCTCGGCGACCGCGATAGCGTCACTTGGTCCGAGGTCGCGCAGATTCCACTCTGCCTTCTGACGCCCGATATGCAGAACCGCCGTATTATCGACCGGTATCTGCGCAGCGCCGGCGGTGAGCCCGCACCGACGCTGGAATCCGATTCGATGATCCTGCTCTTTTCCCATGTCCGCACGGGACGCTGGGCCAGCGTCATGCCCGCCAAACTCGCGGAGACGCTTGGGCTGACCGACGATGTCGTCCGTTCCATCCCGATCGACGGACCGGATCCCTATCCGACCATCGGCCTCGTCGTGCCTCATCGCGAGCCGACGACGCCGCTGACCGCGGCGCTCGTGGTGGAGGCCAAGCGCCTAGCCTCCCTTTTAGATTATTGAAAAGATTACGTTTTATCATCGACGATAGAGATTTTCTATCGCGGGACGAGGCTGCTTTATTGATTGTTCGATCCCGCGCGCCGAAGCTGGCTTCATGGCCGTTTGGAATAAGGACCGCGCCGAAGCGATCATTGCGGAGCATCGCACCGTTGCAGGTGCGACGCTGCCGATGCTCCATGCCCTGCAAGACGAATTTGGCCATGTACCCAAAGAGGCCGTGCCGCTTATCGCTGCTGCGCTCAATCTCTCGCGCGCCGAGGTGCATGGCATCGTCACCTTCTATCATGATTTCCGACGTTCGCCGGCCGGCCGCCACGTCTTAAAGCTCTGCCGTGCGGAGGCGTGCCAATCAATGGGTGGCGACGCGCTGGCGATCGTTGCGCGCCGGCGCCTCGGGGTTGAGTGGGGCGGGACCAGCGCCGACGGCTGGGTGACCTTGGAGTCAGTGTTCTGCCTGGGTCTATGCGCTTGTGCGCCGGCGGCGATGCTCGATGACAAGGTGGTCGGGGCGCTCGACGGAAACCGCCTCGATGCGCTGCTTATCGAGGCTCGTCAGCCATGAGCAAGCCGCGCGTCTTCGTGCCGCGCGATGCCGGCGCGCTTGCGCTGGGCTCGGACGCGGTCGAGCGCGCCATCGTCGCAGCAGAACACAAACGCGGTCTTGATATCGAGATCGTCCGAACCGGCTCGCGTGGGCTTTATTGGCTCGAGCCGATGATCGAAGTGGCGACGCCACAAGGGCGTATCGCCTACGGGCCGGTGCAGGCGAGCGATGTCGACGCGCTGTTCGATGCCGGCTGGCTCGAAGGTGGGCATCACCCACTGCGCCTCGGCCCGCCAGAGGCAATTCCCTTTCTCAAACGCCAAACGCGGCTGACTTTCGCGCGCTGCGGTATCGTCGATCGGCTGTCGCTCGAGGATTTCCGCGCGCATGG
>JBJKPV010000212.1:0-8343 GCA_046706015.1 Allostellaceae bacterium
CGCCGGTGGCGCTTCGGCCATCTCCAGCGGCTTGCCGTTCGGATCGAAGAGCTGAACCTTGCCCTTCTTCCGCAGCTCGCCGATCTTTTCCGCGGCGAGCTGCGCTTCCATGCGCTGCGCGAGCTGCGGCGCGACTTGCTCGTAGGTTCCGACCTTCACCGGCCGGCGATCCTCGACCTTGATCACATGCCAACCATATTGCGTATGCACCGGTGATTGAGTGTATTCGCCCTTCTTCAAGGCGAAAGCCGCGGCAGCGAAAGCGGGGACCATTTCGTTGCGCGTGAAATAGCCGAGATCGCCGCCATTGGCCTTACCCGGCGGATCGATGGTTTTCTCCTTGGCGAGGGTCGCGAAATCGGCACCCTTGTTGAGCTGGGCGATAATGTCGTCCGCTTCCTTCTCGGTCTTGACGAGAATATGCCGCGCCCGGACCTCGACCTCGTTCGCCGCCGCCTTCTTATACTGTGCGTAGGCTTCCTTGAGCTTCGCCTCGGTGATGTGCGCGCGCGCCAGCGAATTGATTTTGGCGCTGGCGAGGAGATCGTCATTACTGAGCGCGATTTCCGACTTCACCGCGGGCTCCTGGTCGATCTTCGCCTTGCGGCTCGCCTGAGCCAGCAACATCGAGTTGGCCATGCGGTTGAGCACGTTGAGATAAACCTGCTCCGGCGGCGCCTGACGCGCCTCAGGCGGCAAATTATGCATCACCATTTCGATCTCGGAACGGTGCAGGACCTGGCCGTTGACCCGGGCGACGACCGGGTCGCCCTTGGCCGGCGCGCTCTTCGGCTGCGCCCAGGCCGGCACCGCGAGGAGGGCGACGAGACCTGCGGCGAGAATTGCACGGCACGCCATGGCGATGGATCCTTTCGGTCAAACTGCGACACGGCCTTGCGGCCTCGCCGCGGCCGGGTCGGCCGCCTTAAAGCATAAAGGCAGACCGGGAACAAGCACCGAAGCAGCTGCCAAACCCTCACAAAACCGTCATGAATTGACACTTTAGCCTGATCTCCTTATTTCTCTCACGTCCCCGCCCACCCGTTTGCCCGAGGCATGAATGATCGGCGCCCTCGCCCGGCGACTGTTTGGTTCCGCGAATGATCGCTACGTCAAAAGCGTCGGGCCGCTGATCGGCGAGATCAACGCGTTGGAGCCCGAGGTCGCGGCGCTCGACGATGCGGGGCTGCGCGCGCGCACGCAGCAATTCAAGGACCGTCTCGCCAATGGCGAGACGCTCGACGATCTCCTCGCCGAGGCTTTCGCCACCGTGCGCGAAGCCGCCAAGCGCACCCTCGGCCAGCGCCATTTCGACGTCCAACTCACCGGCGGGATCGTGCTGCACCGCGGCATGATCGCCGAGATGAAGACCGGCGAAGGCAAGACCCTGGTCGCGACCTTGCCGGTCTATCTCAACGCGCTCACCGGCAAGGGCGTGCACGTCGTTACCGTGAACGACTATCTGGCCTCGCGCGACAGCGAATGGATGGGCCAGATCTACCGCTTTCTCGGCCTTACGGTCGGCTGCATCGTGCACGGGCTCGACGACCCGCAGCGCCGCACCGAATACGCCGCCGACGTGACCTATGGCACCAACAACGAGTTCGGCTTCGACTATCTCCGCGACAACATGAAGTTCCGGCTCGAGGAGATGGTTCAGCGGCCGTTCAACTACGCGATCGTCGACGAGGTGGATTCGATCCTCATCGACGAGGCGCGCACGCCGCTCATCATCTCGGGCCCGACCGAGGACAATTCCGACCTCTACCGCCAGGTCGACCGCCTGATGCCGAGCCTCGCGGACGAGGATTTCGAGAAGGACGAGAAGCAGCGCACCGTCACCTTGACCGAATCGGGCGTCGAGCGGATCGAAACCTTGCTGCGCGACGCGGGCATCCTCACCGACGGCACGCTCTACGACATTCAGAACGTCGCGCTCGTTCATCACGCGAACCAGGCGCTGCGCGCGCACAAGCTCTTCGCGCGCGACACCGACTATATCGTGCGCGACGACAAGGTCGTGATCATCGACGAGTTCACCGGCCGCATGATGGAAGGGCGGCGCTATTCCGAGGGCCTGCACCAGGCGCTCGAGGCCAAAGAACGCGTCACCATCCAGAACGAGAACCAGACGCTCGCCTCGATCACCTTCCAGAACTATTTCCGGCTCTACCCGAAGCTTGCCGGCATGACCGGCACGGCGATGACCGAGGCGACCGAGTTCGCGGAAATCTACAAGCTCGACGTGATCGAGGTTCCGACCAACGAGCCAGTCATTCGCAAGGATTACGACGACGAGGTCTATCGCACCACGCGCGAGAAGAACGAGGCGATCCTCGCGCAGGTGCTGGAATGCCGCGAGCGCAAGCAGCCGGTTCTCGTCGGCACGGTCAGCATCGAGAAATCCGAGGCGCTCGCCGAAATCTTCAAGAAGCGCAAGGTTCCACACAACGTGCTGAACGCGCGCTATCACGAGCAGGAAGCCTCCATCATCGCGCAGGCGGGCCGCCCCGGCGCCGTCACCATCGCCACCAACATGGCCGGCCGCGGCACCGACATCCAACTCGGCGGCAATCTCGACATGCGGCTGCGCCACGAACTTAGCGGGATCGACGATCCGCAGCAGCGCGAAGTGCGCGCCGCCGCGATCCGCGGCGAGATCGAGGCCGCGCGCGAGGAAGCGCGCCAGGCCGGCGGGCTCTTCGTCATCGGCAGCGAGCGGCATGAGAGCCGGCGCATCGACAATCAGCTGCGCGGCCGCTCGGGCCGCCAGGGCGATCCGGGTGCGTCCAAATTCTTCGTCTCGCTCGAAGACGATCTGATGCGCATCTTCGGCTCCGAGCGCATGGATGGGATGCTGCAGAAGCTCGGCCTCAAAGAGGGCGAGGCGATCATCCATAGCTGGATCAACAAGGCGCTCGAGAAGGCGCAGCAAAAGGTCGAGGCGCGCAACTACGAGATCCGCAAGCATCTGCTGCGCTTCGATGACGTGATGAACGACCAGCGCAAGGTCGTCTACCAGCAGCGGCGCGAGATCATGAGCTCGCCGGACGTCGCGGGAACGATCGTCGACATGCGCCACGAAACCGTCGACAGCATGATCGAGCGCTGCCTGCCCGCCAATTCGCTCGCCGATCAGTGGGACACGGCGAGCTTCCACGCCGAGGCCGTGCGCCTCCTCAACGTCGATCTGCCGGTGGCCGATTGGGCCAAGGAGGAAGGGATCGACCAGGACCAGGTGCGCGATCGTCTGACCGAGGCCGCCGACGCCAAGATGGCGCAGAAGGCGGCCAATTACGGCACCGAGATCATGCGGCTGGCTGAGCGCAGCCTGCTTCTGCAGATCCTCGATCAGGCCTGGAAGGATCACCTTCACTCGCTCGACCATCTGCGCCAGGGCATCAATCTGCGCGCTTACGCCCAGCGCGACCCACTCAACGAGTACAAGCACGAAGCCTTCCTCCTCTTTCAGGAGATGCTTACCCATCTGCGCGAGACCGTGACGAGCGTGCTCTGCCATGTGGAACTGAGGGTGCAGAAACCCGACGAGCCGGAGCCGCCGCCATCCCTGCGCCCGGCGGCCCCGCGCGGGCGCATGATCGAGACGCACGAAGACCCGGCGATGGAAGGAGCGGCCCCGGCTGGTGGCGGAGCGGCGGTCGCGACGGCACCCGCGCCCTGGGGCAAGACTCCGCGCAACGCGCCTTGCCCCTGCGGCTCGGGCAAGAAATACAAGCACTGCCACGGCCGCGTCTGACAGGCGCGCCCGAGCCACGGCGCGTTCAGCCGGTGTTAGGGGGAAAGTGCGACACTGCCGCGCATCCCGGCCTGCGCCGTTTTTTCGCGGTTACGAAGATTTGCGGTTACAGAGATTTAATATCGGCGAAGGCGGGACGTAACCCGCCCCCTCCCATGTTGGGACAAAGCGGGCGCGGGCGCAGCCAGGTCCGGCGCGGCGTCGCCAATTGCAATCGAGCCTGAAAGGTTCTTATCCATGTCTTTCCGTTTCTTCCCCGACGCCACCAAAGGATTGCGCCACGCGGGCTTTGCCCTTGCGCTCGCCTTCGCCGTCGGGCTGGCACCGCTCGCCGAGGCGGATACGACAACCCCGGCGCCGCCGCTCGCCGCCGCCCTGCCGAGCTTTGCCCCCCTGGTCAAGAAGGTAATGCCGGCGGTGGTCAACATCTCGGCCGCGCTGAAGCCGGGCGCCGATGAGGGCGACGAGCAGGGCGACGAGCAGGATCAGGCCGACCCCGATAACGGGCCGCAGCAGGGCTTCCCGCCCTCGCCCTTCGACCAGCTGCTGCGCCGCTTCTTCGAGCAGCAAGGACGGCCGATGCCGCGCGAGCGCACCGAGCACACGACCGCGCTCGGCTCGGGCTTCATCATCGATCCCGCCGGCTATGTCGTCACCAACAACCATGTGGTGCAGAACGCCGACAAGGTCACGGTCATCTTTCAGGACGGGACCCAGCATCCGGCGAAAATCATCGGCCGCGATCCCAAGACCGATCTCGCGCTGCTGAAGATCAACGCGCCGAAGCCGCTGCCCTTTGTGAGCTGGGGCGACAGCAACGCCGAGCAAGTCGGCGATTGGATCGTCGCCGTCGGCAATCCCTTCGGCCTCGGCGGCTCGGTCAGCCCCGGCGTGATCTCGGCGCGCGGGCGCGACATCCATGCCGGGCCCTATGACGACTTCCTCCAGCTCGACGCCTCGATCAATCGCGGCAACTCGGGCGGGCCGACCTTCAACCTCGCGGGCCAGGTCATCGGCATCAACACCGCGATCTATTCGCCCAATGGCGGCTCGGTCGGCATCGGCTTCGCCATTCCGTCCTCGCTCGCCAAGCCGGTGATCGAGCAGCTGCGCCAGCATGGCAAGGTTTCGCGCGGCTGGCTCGGCGTGCAGATCCAGCAGGTCACGCCCGAGATCGCCAAGAGCCTCGGACTTTCCAAGGGCGAGGGCGCGCTCGTCGCCGACGTGACCACAGGCGGCCCCGCAGCCAAAGCGGGCTTCAAGCAGGGCGACGTCATCCTCGCCTTCGATGGCCACAAGATCGACAAGGTGCGCGACCTGCCGATCGTCGTGGCGGAAAGCGCCATCGGCCATAATGCGGATGTCAAGATCTGGCGCAGCGGCAAAGAAGCGACGCTTCACCCCGACATCGCCGCCATGCCCGACAGTCCGCAAATAGCGCAGGCTCACCGCGCGCCACGCCGCTCCACCGAGCAGAACAGCGCCTTAGGCCTGCGGCTCGCGCCACTGACCAACGAGTGGCGCCAGCGGCTCAACCTCGCCAAGAACGTCAAGGGCGTGGTGGTGACGCGCGTCGACGGTAGCAGCCCCTTCAACGATCTCGGCCTTCAGGTCGGCGACGTCATCGAATCGATCGACCAGCATCCGACGGTCACGCCGCGCGAGGTGGTCGAGAGGCTGGAGCGGGCGAAGAAGGAGAAGAGCGGCGCCAATCTGCTGATCCTGCTCAATCGCAACGGCGTCAACCAATACGTGGCCCTGTCGCTGGCCAAGCCCGAGAACAAGGGCTGAGGAGGATCCACGCAAGTCGGAGAGCGTGCGGCGCGCGCGCCGCGCTCTCCTCTCCGTCCGGCGGTCGAGACGATGCGAATTCTACTGATCGAGGATGACAGCGAAGCGGCGGCCTATCTCGTCAAGGGATTGAGCGAGAGCGGGCATCGCGTGTCCCTGGCCGAACATGGCCGGACCGGCCTCGACATGGCGCGCAGCGAAATCTACGACGCGATGATCGTCGATCGCATGCTGCCGGGGATCGACGGACTCTCGATCATCGCTTCGCTCCGCGCGGCCAAGAATCAGACGCCGGTCCTGGTGCTGAGCGCGCTCGGCGACGTCGATGAACGCGTCAAGGGATTGCGCGCGGGCTGCGACGATTATCTCGGCAAGCCCTTTGCCTTTTCCGAGCTTCTGGCGCGGCTCGAGGCGCTGACCCGTCGCGGCAGCGCCGAGACCAAGCTTCAGGTCGGCGATCTCGAAGTCGATCTCCTGGCCCGCAGCGTGACGCGCGCCGGCCAAGTGATCGAGCTTTTGCCGCGCGAGTTCCGTCTGCTCGAATATTTGATGCGGCACGCCGGCCACATCGTCACGCGCACCATGCTGCTCGAAAAGGTGTGGGACCACCATTTCGATCCGCAGACCAACGTCATCGACGTTCACGTCAGCCGCTTGCGGCAGAAGATCGACAAGGGGTTCGACAGCCCGCTGCTCCATACCGTGCGCGGCGCCGGCTACACCTTGAAGGCGTAACGCGTAGCATAGGCGCGGCGCGAAGCTTCGGCGCGGCGGCCGTCGTGCGAAGCAAACCACGATCATCGCTGCGCCGGTCCCTTCGCCAAGCTCAGGAGCAGCGGCAGCCCCGAGCGACAATGCTCAGAGCGCCTTCGTTCCCATGGCGAGGAATTTCTCGCGCCGCTGCTTCTTCAGCGCAGCACCGTCGAGCTCCAAGAGCGGCTTCAGCGCCGCTTCGATCGCGTCGCCGCAAGCGGCGATGGCGGCGTCCTTGTCGCGATGCGCCCCGCCCAAAGGCTCCGGCACGATCTGATCGATCACGCCCAGCTTCAAGAGATCCTGCGCGGTGAGCTTCAGAGCCTCGGCCGCGTCCTGGGCGTTGGCGGCACTGCGCCACAAGATGGAGGCGCAGCCCTCGGGTGAGATCACCGAATAGATCGAATGCTCCAGCATCAGGACACGGTTGCCGGCGGCGAGCGCGATCGCGCCGCCCGAGCCACCCTCGCCGATCACCGTCGCGATCAGCGGTACTTCCAATTGCAAGCAGGCCTCGATCGAGCGCGCGATCGCTTCGGCCTGGCCGCGCGCCTCGGCCTCGATGCCGGGATAGGCGCCCGCGGTGTCGACGAAGGTCAGCACCGGCAGGCTGAAGCGCTGCGCCAGCTGCATCAACCGCACCGATTTGCGATACCCTTCGGGGCGTGCCATGCCGAAATTATGCGCGACGCGCGCCTCGGTATCCGCGCCCTTCTCATGCGCCAGCGCCACCACCGCGCGGCCGCGAAAGCGGCCCATGCCACCGATGATCGCGCGATCCTCGGCAAAGGCGCGATCGCCCGCCAAGGGCGTGAACTCGGTCAAGAGCCCGTCGATGTAGTCGCCGCCATGCGGGCGCTCGGGGTGGCGCGCGAGCTGCACCTTCTGCCAGGACGAGAGCTTGGCATAGGTCTGGCGCAGCAGCCGGTCGACCTTGGTCTCGAGCCGCGAGACCTCGTCGGCGATGTTGAGATCGCCGCCATCGGCGAGATGCCGGAGCTCTTCGATCTTGCCTTCGAGTTCGGCAAGCGGCTTCTCGAATTCAAGAAAGTGACGCATGGAGAGGGGGACCTAGCACAAGGGGTGGGCAGGCGCCAGTCGTGGCGGCAGGTTTCCCTCAGCGCCGTCCCTTGCGGCGTGCCAGCGGGTGCCGCTCGGCGACCAGGCGCTGCAGCCGCGTGCCCTGGACATGCGTATAGATCTGGGTCGTCGCGATGTCGGCGTGGCCCAGCATTTCTTGAACGCTGCGCAGATCGGCGCCGTGATCGATCAGATGGCTGGCGAAGGCGTGGCGCAGCACATGCGGCGAGAGGCGCGCGGGATCGAGCCCGGCTTCGAGCGCCAGCTCTTTGAGAAGCTGGCCGCAGCGTCGGCGGGTCAAATGTCCCTCCCGGCCGCGCGAGGGAAAGAGCCAGCGCGAGGCGCGCCCCTCGGCGAGGAACCGTCCGCGTTCCTCGAGATAAGCGGCGAGCGCGGCGCGGGCGTGTTCGCCCAACGGCACCAGCCGCTCCTTGTCGCCCTTGCCGCGTACCAGGAGAAAGCGCGGATCGCGCTGCGCCGCCGCGAGCGGCAGCCCCACCAGCTCGGAGACGCGCAAGCCCGCGCCATAGAGCAACTCGACGAAACAAAGAAGCCGCGCGCCCTCCGCTCCCTCGCGCTTGCGCGCGGCGTCGATGAGCGCTTCCGTCTCCCCTTCGTCGAGATACTTGGGCAGAGCACGCGGCAGACGCGGTGTGTCGATCGCCTGGGTCGGATCGTCGCGGCGATGGCCCTCGACCACGAGAAAGCGGAAGAATTGCCGGAAGGCCGACAAACGCCGCGCCGCGCTGCGCGGCCCCAGCCCCGATCGCGCGAGCGACGCGAAATAGCGGCGCAAGGTCTCGCTGTCAGCCTCCGCCACGTCGCCGGCTGCGAAACGCGCGAGATCTTTGAGATCGGCTTCGTAAGCCGCCAAGGTCAAAGGCGCGGCGCCGCGCTCGGCCGCCAGCATTTCGAGAAAAGCCTCGATGTGGGGCGACAGGCGTGGTGCCTCGGCCATGGCT